>CAZNNA010000132.1:0-826 GCA_964573825.1 uncultured Treponemataceae bacterium | reverse complement strand
CTCGATGAGCGAGCGGCTTCCTTGCCCGAACCCGCTACGGATTGTCCGACGAGTAGATGGTCCGCATCTTGTCGCCGACCTTGATCTCCCACCAGCCGTTGGAGCCCTCGGTGATGATGACCTGGCTCTTGGTATCCTTATGCGAAACGGTCAGCTTGTTGCCGCTGAAGGCCAGCCGCCAGTTGCCGGCGGAGAAGCCTTCCTTCCGGCTCGTCGCCGAGGGGGCCACGGTCGGGACGTTGACCGAGAAGTCCTGGGGATCGCTCGTGCCCTGCGACCAGACGACGAACTTGCCCTTGCGATTGGCCAGCCAGTACCAGCCGTTGCTGGTAAGCGGGAAGCGGAAGGTGGTGTTGCCCGAGCCTATGTCGCCCGCGTCGGCGGCCACGTAGATGGCGTCGGCGTCCTGGTATATGACCCAGTTGCCGAATTTCTCGTGCCTGCCGCCGGTCGTCGCGACGGGAGCCGGCGCAGAGGTCGAGGGCAGCTCGACGGCCCTGATGTCGTAGGCCCCGAGGGCGTCGAAGCGGCAGTCGGTCTCGTTGCCCGATGACCAGCGCACGCGGACGTAGCCGGAGGAGCTACGGTCGGTCAGGACCGTGCCCCTGCCCTCGCCGGAGAGGTTGGGGCCGCCCTTGCCCCAGTCCGGTCCGCGTACTACGACGTAGCCCTTGCCTATGACGGGTACCATCTCGGTGGCGTCGGCTATCCAGCCGTTCTGGTTCGGGAAGTCGATTATGATGCGTCCCTTGTCGTCGAAGCCCTTGACCGGGCCGATGTCGCCCGCCTTGACGCTGCCCCAACCGTAGTAGGGATCCTCGACGGA
>CAZNNA010000131.1:0-8988 GCA_964573825.1 uncultured Treponemataceae bacterium | reverse complement strand
AGGACTCAGAGAGGATGCCGACCCTCCCTCCGAGGCCGAGGTACAGGGCGTCCCTGGCTATAGGGGTCGTCCACTGGGCCAGGAATTCAGTGCCGCCGATGCCGTAGGTCGCGTAGGAATAGTAGTCGTCGTAGCCGTCCGCGTCGGCGTCCACGACCCCGCGCTCGCCGGCCTTCCTGAACCCGCGGCTCGAGAAGCCGCCGCCCCAGAGGTCTACGCCGAGCTGGAACGAGGGCGAGAAGGTCCAGCGCCAGGTGCCGCCGTTGCCGTCCACGAACGGCTTAAGGAGCGAGGGAAAGGCTCCGTAGCTACCTCGGGTAGCCGAGTAGGCGGATAGCTCGGCCATCTCGAAGAAGTACATGAAGCTCGGGCGCCAGCCGCCGCCGAAGCCCATGGGCTGGTACGGCCGGACGACCCTGGGCTCTTCCTTGGACTGGGCCGCCAGGAGCGACTCCACGCGCTCGAGGGCCAGGACCACGTCCGATAGGGAGACCGTCTCCTCCCGGGGAGCGGCATCAGCCGGCTGGGCCTGCTGGGACGGCTGGGCCGCGGCGAGGGGGGCGGCCACGAGGCCGATCGATAGGGTAAGCGATAGTAAGCGCTGCATGTGATTCCTCCTGCCCTCTTTGTGCAAGGGACGTGCCAACTATTATTAAATTCAGAAAGCTCTATCCATCTAGTTTCTATGCAAGTAAATACGGCAAGACGGCCCGGGACGGGCGAAGCCGCGGATTCGGCGCCCTATCGCGAGATAGTATCACGGGGGATAGGTTAGCGCTATCATGGATGATAGCCGCGAAAGGCGCCCAGGCTCCCGGCCGACCGGGGACCGACCTCCGCCCAGGATTGCGCGCCGGGCGTTTTTGATCTATCATCGCAGCCACCATGCTAGACCTACGGTTCATCAAGGACAACCTGGACGCGGTCAAGAAGAACATAGCCGACCGCTTCATGAAGGCGGACGCCGACCTCGTCGCCTCCCTCTTCGAGCGGCGCAACGAGCTCCTGAAGCGGCTCGAGGACGAGCGCCGCGCCCGCAACGATAACGCCCAGGCCATGAAGGGCAAGCTCGAGGCCGCCGTGCGCGAAGGCCTCATAGCCGAGGGCAAGCGCCTCAAGGACGCCATAGCGGCCATGGAGGCCGAGGCCGAGGAGGTCCTCTCCCGCCTTGACGCCGAGCTCCGCAAGGTGCCCAACATGGCGCACCCCGACGCGCCCATAGGCAAGGAAGACAAGGACAATACCGAGGTGAAGCGCGTCGGCGAACCCACGGTCTTCGCCTTCAAGCCCAGGGACCACGTACAGCTGGGCCAGGACCTCGACATCATCGACTTCGACGCCGGGACCAAGGTCTCGGGCACCAAGTTCTACTACCTCAAGAACGAGGGCGTCTTCCTGGAGCTCGGCCTCGTTCGCTACGCCCTCGACATCCTTTCCGGGAAGGGCTTCACGCCCTTCATTACCCCGGACATAGCCAAGACCGAGATACTGGAAGGCATAGGCTTCAATCCCCGGGGCGCCGAATCGAACGTCTACGCGCTCGAGGGAGAGGACGCCTGCCTGGTCGGCACCGCGGAGATTACCCTCGGAGGCTACTACTCTGACACCATCCTGGCCAAGGACAAGCTGCCCCTTAGGCTCGCCGGCCTTTCCCACTGCTTCCGCCGCGAGGCGGGAGCCGCCGGGCAGTTCTCCAAGGGCCTCTACCGGGTCCACCAGTTCACCAAGCTCGAGATGTTCGTCTACTGCCTGCCGGAGGACTCGGACCGCATCCACGAGGAGCTCAGGCTCATCGAGGAGGAGGTCTTCTCGGGGCTCGGCATACCCTTCCGCGTCGTAGACACCTGCACGGGCGACCTCGGCGCCCCCGCCTACCGCAAGTGGGACCTGGAGGCCTGGATGCCCGGCCGAGGCGACGGCGAGTGGGGGGAGGTCACGAGTACCTCCAACTGCACCGACTACCAGGCGCGCAGGCTCAACGTCAAGTACAAGGACGACGACGGCAAGAACAAGTACGTCCACATGCTCAACGGTACGGCCATAGCCATCAGCCGCGCCCTCGTCGCCCTCATCGAGAACTACCAGCAGGCCGACGGCTCCGTGAGGATTCCGCCCGCCTTAGTGCCTTACGTGGGCTTCGAGGTCATCAAGGCTAAGGGCTAGGGCTAGGGAGCGACGGACTAGGCCGGCAGCCTGAACTCGTAGCGGGCGCCGGCCGCGCCGTCGACGCGGTACCCGGCGCCCAGCTGCCTGGCCAGCATGGCCACGAGCCGCAGGCCGAGCCCCTCCGCCGGGGCGTCGGCCTTGAGGCCCTTCCCGTTGTCGCTCACCTCGAGGCGTACCAGCTCTCCGTCGCGCGCGGACCGTATGGTCACCGTCGGCTCGGCGACGCCATCGAAGGCGTACTTCATCGAATTCGTTATAAGCTCGTTGACTATGATGCCTATCCTCGCGAGCCTGTCGGCGTCGACGGTCCAGTCATCCAGCTCGAGGACGAAGCGGGTACGCTCGGCCTCGGGATAGACGGCGACGATCTCGCGGACGAGCCGCCCCAGGAACTCGCCCACCGACGCCTGCCTGAATTCTCCCTTGGCGTTGAGTAGGTCGTAGAGCTGCATCATGGACTGGAGCCTGTTACGGGCATCGTCGAGGACGGTCTCGGGATCCCTTCCGGCGGCCTGCGAGGCCTGGAGCGATAGGAGGCTCGTGACCACCGTCAGGTTATTCTTGACCCGGTGATGGACCTCGCGGAGGAGCGCCTCCCTATCGGCCAGGAGCTCGGCGACCCGGGCCTCCTGGCGCTTCCGATCGTCAATATCGGTAAGGAGCCCGAGGCTCGCCGGCCGCCCCTTCCATTGTATGACCGTGGCGTAGACGGCTATCCAGCGCGGCTCGCCGTCCGCGCCTACGATTCGCAGGTCGTAGGCTTCGTCGCCGAAGGTTCCCAGCGCTGCGACGCGGGACGCGTGGCGAGCCTCAGCCATGGCCCGGTCCTCGGGCCAGATATAGTCGCCCATGGGCCTGCCGACCATATCGTCGGCGCTCGCGCCCACGAGCTCGCCGAGCCGCGGGTTGGCGAAGACGAAGCGGCCGTCCTGGATGATCGCTATGGCCTCGCCAGCCTTGTCGACGAGCGTGCGGTACTTCTCCTCGCTCTCGGCGAGCCTCGCGTCGCTCCGTTCCTTGGACAGCATCGTGAAGCCTATAGTGGCTACCGAGGAGAAGATGAAGAGCGGGACGAAGGCCATGGTCTGTACGACCGACGGCGCGAGGAGGGTGACGCCGACGCCGTTGACTACCGCCGCGGATCCGCGCGCCGCCAGCACGAGCGCGTAGGCGCCGCTTACCAATCCGATGAAGATTCGCAGGCCTCCCCTCTCGCGACCGACCGCGCTATCGCCGGAGCCGCCGCGCATGCGCAGCATTGATAGGCCCAGGGCGAAGAAGGGCGGCATGGTGGCGAAGGAGGCTACGGCGACGCGGACATGGTCCCCTCGATCGGCGAAGGCCAGGAAGAGCGCGATGCCCGCGAGGGCGATGACGGCATAGCGGCGGTCAAGCCTAGCGTCGGGGCGATACGCGCCGTCGAGGGCCAGGCATTGCAGGCAGAAGCCTACTATGAGGGAGGTATTTCCTACCTGGATCGACAGGACCGCGGGTATACGGCCCCGCAGGAAGAGCAGGGTCCAGGCCGCGGCCTGGCAGAGGGCCCCGGCCAGGTAGCGCCCGGCCGCCGGCTCGTAGGGGCCGCGCCGCGTATGGGCTACGAGCGTCGCCGCGGCCGCCAGGTTGCCGGCGACGAGCAGGAGCAGGATGGTCCGGACGTCGAGCTCTAGAAGGGCGGACATCGCGACTCTAGACCTCGACCGCCATGAGGGCGACGTCGTCGTCGGGGCGATCGGCCCCGAGCTCGCGGACGAAGGCTAGCGGCAGCTCGGCGAGCGGCAGGCTGCGGAGGCGTTCCGCGAGGGCGGCGAGCGAGCGGGTAGACTCGGTCCAGCTCACCTTCTCCGCCCCGCCCTCGACGAGGCCGTCGGTATAGAGAAGGAAGCGGTCACCGGGACGGACGTCCATGGTCTCGGAGCGATACAGAGAATCCTCGAGCATGCCTATGAAGGGATTCTCGCACTCGGCTAGGCGAACCGGGCCCTCGGCGGGTATGTACAGCGCGGGCGGATGCCCGGCCGCGGCATAGACGGCCTTGCCCGCCCGCCTATTGATGCGGAGCGCGAAGGCCGTGAGGTAATTATCCTCGAGCACCGTCTTCGAGAGTACGCCGTTCAGGTAGGCGAGCGACTCCTCGACCGAGTGGGCGGGGGTCGCGCATTGCTTAAGGAGCACCTTGACCGCCGGCGTCACGTAGCTCGTGCCGACGTCGTGGCCCGCCACGTCGGCCATCAGGTAGAACGACACCCCGTCGGAAACGGGCACGACGTCGTAGAAGTCGCCGCCCGCCTCGTGCAGGGATCTATAGTAGACGGAGAAACGGGCCTCCGGCAGGTCCGCGGGATCGACGAGGAGGGAACGCTGGGCCGCCGCAATCTGCTTGAGGCTCTCGGCCCTGGCCTCGACCAGCTCCTCGTTGGCCTTGGCCAGGCGCACGTGGACGCGGACGCGGGCCCGGACCTCGGCCTCGTTGGCCGACTTGACTATGTAGTCAACGGCCCCGTAATCGAAGGCCTTGAGCTTCGATTCCTGGTCGCCAAGGCTCGTCAGCATGATCACCGCGATGCGGCGGGTCGCCGGATCGGCCTTGAGGCGCCGTAGGGTCTCGAAGCCGTCTATGCCCGGCATGACCACGTCGAGGAGGATGAGCACGGGCCGCTCGGTCAACGCTGCCTCGAGGCAGGCCTCCCCGTCGGCGGCCTGGGCTATGCGGTAGCCGTCCTCCTCTAGGATGCTCGCGAGGAAGGCCCGGTTGGCGTTTGAATCGTCTACGACGAGTACGGTATACGAAGCGTCGGACATGCGCGGCCTCCCGTTCCCAGTATAAACCATTTCTCCGCAAGCGCTAGCGCGGAAGGCGGCGGGAGGCGTACAGCCGCGGCTAGAGGCCCATGCGCTGCAGGATACCCCTGCGCCAATCGAACTTCTCGCCTTCCTTCTCCCACTGGATGCGGCGCTTGACGACGAAGGAGGTCATGCTCTTATCCCGGTACTCTATGACGGCGAAGGCGCCTCGCCCTATGTAGCTAACGCGTTCCAGGGGCCCTAGGGGCTCCCCTGCGGCTGCCTGGGCGAGGGCGCAATCGAAATGAACGGGGGCGCCGCCCTCGCGGCCCGCGATAGCGCTCGAGAGGTCGAAGATCTGCTTGTCGCATATGGCGCAGAGCACGGGGGGCTGGTCGGCGAGCACCGACTTACGCTCCGCGGGTTTCTCGGCGGGCTTGGGCGCCTCGCGCTGCCTGTCGCCTTCCTTTGCCCGTCCGCGGCCGCGCCTGCCGAATCGTCGCCTAGGTTCCCTGTTTCCATCCGCCATTGACCACTCCGAGACCGTCCATGATTTGATCGCTCAACGCGCTCGCGAGGCGAAGAATGGCTCCGGCCATATACCTGTCATCATGCACCATGGACTTGAGTTCTTCAAGCCTATCATCGCTTAGGCTATGCCTTGCCTCACTCGTCATGATCGCTCCGCGAACGCATCCTCGAAGTAATACGCCAAGGCGCCGGCCTCGACAGCGGCTACGTCGAAACGCAAGGCCGCGCTACTAAATTCTCGATGCGCCGACACGAAGAGTTTAGCCGTTTCGAGTAATCGCCGTCGTTTTGTTGCGCCGACGGAGCGACCGAGCCCCTCGAGGCCGTAGCCGTCCACGGCCTTGACCTCGACGAAGGCCAGGATCCCGTCGCGGAGGGCGACGATATCGAGCTCTCCCCTGCCCCGGCGCCAGTTCCGCGCCACCAGGGACCAGCCGCGGGCCTCGAGCCAGTCGGCCGCCGCATCCTCGGCGGCCCTCCCCTTTTCCCAGGCGGAGGACCCGTTACCGAGGGGAGGCGAGGCGCCGGGAGGCGAGGCGCCGGGAGGCGAGGCCTTAGGAGGGCTCACGGCCCCGGGGCCAGCTCCCGAGGATCGAGCGCCCTGGCTATAAAGAGAGACTTCTCCGATAAGAGGTCGATGAGGTCGCCCGTCTCGTCCTTGAAGTGCTTGCCGAACTCGTCGACTATGATGCGCAGCCGGGGCCGCAGAGGGGCGTCCCCGTGGGTCTCCACCACCTTGGCTATGGCGGCGCTATTGAGCACGACGGTAGACCCTATCGGATAGATGCCCATGCTGCGTATGAACGACTTGAGGACGTCCGGATCGAAGCGCCTCGAGTTGTCGGACAGGAGGTTCTTCATGGCCGCGTAGCCTATCATGGAGTTGCGGTACGGCTTCTGGCTGACCATGGCCTCGAAGGCGTCAGCCACGGATACGATGCGGGCGAGGAGATCGATGTCCTGGCCGGCCCCGCGCCGGGGGTAGCCGTCGCCGTCCCAGCGCTCGTGGTGCTGCAGGCCGATGAGGCCCACGTCGTCCGGATACTGGAGTTCCTTGGTGATGATGCGGTACGACAGGAGCGGATGGGCGCGCATCTTCTGGGCCTCGTCGGGGCTCAGCGCGCCCTTCTTCTTGACTATGGCTTCGGGGACGCGCAGCATGCCCACGTCGTGCAGGAGCGCGCCGGAGGCCAGGTGTATGAGGCGATGAGGCGGTAGCCTCATCGTCTGGCCCACGATGACCGAAAGCACGGCGCAGTTGATACCGGCTCGGGCCAGGTCGTAGCCCTTGGCGTCGGAGGAGAGGATGGCCGACACGATGACGGAGTCCTTCTCCCTGACGAGCTGCACGAGGTCTTGGGAAAGCTTGTCGACGGTCTTGGGCTCTACCCGCTCGCCGGCGGCTATGCTATCCATGAGGGCCTTAAGCCGGCCGACCATGTCGGTATAGGCCGCGTAGAGCGCGGGATCGGCGAAAGCCGCGGGCTTGGCGGCCGCCTGTCCGGAGGCGTCGCCGCCTGCCGCCGCCAGCGGTCCGGTCGCTCCCCCGGATGGCGTCGCCGCCTTAGGGCTAGCGGCCTTGGCCGCGGCGGCGGACGGGGCGCCCTGGGCGTCGACGGGGTCGGCGAGTTGGCCCTCGCTGAATACCGCGGTGATGCCCCAGCGCCGGAGGCCCTCTATATCCTTCTTCCGTACTGGAACCCCGGCCGAGGCGAAGAGTATATCGCCTTCCGAAAACGCGTCGGCGCTGAACGTCGACCCCGGCTGGATCCTATCGAGCGAGTACTTCTTTTTCATGGTCGTACATTCCTTATAAACGCGAGCACGCGCGCCACTATCTCCCAGTACTCGGGCGGTACGAACTCGCCGATATCCAAAGGCTCCAATCCCGCCGCGACCGCGTCGTTACGTACGACGGGAACCCCGGACGCGACGGCCAAGCCGTCTATGCGCTCGGCCGCCCGTCCGCGCCCCTTGGCTACTATCAGGGGCGCCGGCAGCGCCTCGTCGTATCGCAAGGCTACCGAAACCCGCCGTACAGTCCTAGGCATCCTCGTCGACGCTCCTTCGACGCTCGATCTCCACGGCGTAGGCGCCTCCGACGGGCAGGCACGTTACGCGCGCCTCTCGCGAGAATAGCGCCTCGAAGCTCGCCAGCTCGTCCTCGTCGTCGGCTCCGTAACGCAGCGCCAAGGCCGAGCCCGTACCGGACAGGTCCAGGAGCCGCCTACGGCCACCCGACCGGATATCGGCTACGAAGCGCTCGACCCGCCTCGTACTATCATAGCATATCCTGAAGAATCCATGGAGCGCCATTCCTTCGATCGTCAGGCTGAAGGGAACGCATGCCCAACCGGAACCGTCCGAAGCCGGGCGCTGGAGGCCTCGGTAGGCCTCGTCCCTTAGCGCATCGATCGCCATCGCCTTGAGGCGGCCGGCTGGCAGTCCTTCCTGCTGTTCGCCCGGAGACGCGCCAGGATCGAGGCCGGCGCGTCCACCCCTACGGTCGCCGCCGCCATGCTCGGCGCCGCCTCGATCGCCATGCTCGGCGCCGCCTCGATCGCCCTGCGAGGCCCCATCGTCGCCAGGGCCCCCATCGCCGCGATCGTCCCGCGACGCGCCGTCACCGCCCCCGCCGTTCTCCCGCTCGCCCGTCTCGCTCGGCCGGCGCGACGGCCGACCGGACAGGGTCTCGGCGCCGGATGGTAGTCCCAAGGCCTCGGGCTCGGCGAGGAAGGACAGGATAGCCTCGAGGGCGGGAGAGGTAGTATCGAGGCCGGCGGCCAGGGCGCGTGCGGCGACCCTGGCGGCGGCGGGATCGTCGCCATGCCTAGCCATGACCCGGAGGAGGATCAAGACCGCCTGCCGCCCCAGGGGCAGGCGCTCCCCGGCAAGGGCGGAGAGCGCGGAGAGCGAGGCCGGCGTGGCGCGAAGGCCGAGCGACTCGGCGAGCGCTCGGGCGGGCGCGGCGGACGGCTCCGAGGCCGAGCCCCCGGCGGGGCCGCCGCGAAGTGCCTCCTGCCGCGGGCCCCGGGCCCCGGATACGAGGCGAGCGCCGGATGTCGGGATCGAATCCCGTCCGGCGCTCGTCGCTCGAGGAACAGACTGTAGGTCGTCGGGCCTGACCGGCCGCAAGGGCCTAGGCCTGGGCCGCCTGGGAGCGAACGGGGGGCTTGCGACCGCCGAGGAGCTCCTTGATCTTGGCCTTCTTGCCTATCTTCTCGCGGATATAGTACAGCTTGGCGCGGCGTACCTTGCCGCAGCGAAGGACCTCGATCTTCTCGATGCGGGGTGAGTGCATGGGGAACACGCGCTCTACGCCAACGCCGTATGAGTTCTTGCGTACGGTTAAGGTCCTGCCGACGCCGGCGTTCTTCATGGCTATGACGAGACCCTCATAGAGCTGGATACGCTCGGTCTTGCCTTCGACGATCTTGAAGTGCACGCGGACGGAATCACCAGCCTTGATGTCCTGAAAATCCTTGGTCTGGCCGGCCTCGATCTTCT
>CAZNNA010000130.1:0-9023 GCA_964573825.1 uncultured Treponemataceae bacterium | reverse complement strand
CAACCGCGCGCCCGCCAAGGTGCAGTCAGCCCTGCTCGAGGCCATGGAGGAGCGCCAGGTGACCATGGGCGACTCGACCCTGCCCCTGCCGGCGCCCTTCATGGTGCTGGCGACGCAGAATCCCATAGAGCACGAGGGAACCTTCCGCCTGCCCGAGGCACAGCTCGACCGCTTCATGCTCAAGGTCGTCGTGGGCTATCCCGACGAGGCCGAGGAGCTCGACGTGGTCCGGCGCTACGCCGGCACGGGCGACTCGCGGGGCCTCGCCGCCGCTCGAGGCGGCGAGGCCTGCTCTGGCGAGGCCGCTGGGGAGACCCCCGTCCTGGGAGCTACCGACGTGGAGCGCCTGCGAGCCGCCGCGGCGGCCGTCCGCTTCGAGCCGTCGGCCGAGGCCTACGCCGTATCGGTGGTCCGGGCCACGCGACCCGCCTCCGACCCCAAGGCCCAGCCCCAGGCGCTCCGCGAGCTGTCCCGCTACATAGAGTACGGCGCGAGCCCGCGCGGCTCGCTGGCCCTCTGCCGGGCGGCCAGGGCGGCGGCCCTCATAGCGGGTCGCGACTACGTCCTCCCGGACGACGTCAAGCGCTCGGCCCTGGCCGTCCTGCGCCATCGCGTCATCCCCTCGTACGAGGCGGAGGCGGACCGCGTAGGCGCCGACGCCATAGTCAAGGGCGTCCTGGCGGCCGTACCGCTGCCCTGATGGATTCCGCCTCGCTCCGGGAGCGCGTCCGGAGGCTGACGTTCGCCGCCCCTGCCCTGTCGGAGGCCCTGCTCGCGGGAAATTTACGTTCCGTGTTCAAGGGCCGCGGCATGGACTTCGAGTCGCTCCGCGAGTACGGCGTCGACGACGACGCGCTCCGCATAGACTGGAACGCCACGGCGCGCTTCGGCCGGCCCTTCGTCAAGACCTACCGAGACGATCGCGACCTGTCGCTCTACCTCGTGGTCGACGAGTCTCCGTCCATGGATTACGGCTCGGGCCGCCCCAAGCGCGAGACGGCCGCCCTCGCGGCCTCGCTCCTCTGCTACGCGGCTTCGCTCCAGGGGCTCCGCGTAGGCGCGCTCTTCTTCGGCGGCGCGGCCGAAGAGCGCGCGCCGAGCAAGTCCGAGGGGCGGGGAGAGGCCGCGGCGCGGGCCCTCATGGAGCGCCTGGCCGCGGGGCCCGTCCGCGAGCCCGGAGCCGGGACGGGCTCCGACCTCGGCGCGGCCCTGTCGGCCGCGCGCGCCGTGCTCAAGCGGCGTAGCCTCGTCGTCATCGTGAGCGACTTCCTGACGACCGGCTATGCCCTGCCCCTGGCCCTGCTAGCCAGGCGGCACGACGCGGTCGCCCTGACCGTTCGCGACGACGATGATCAGGGGGCTCCAGCGCTCGGCTTCTCGCTGCGGGCCTCGGACGCCGAGTCCGGGGCGCCTCGCCTGGTCGTGCCGCGCTCCTCGGCCTACAAGGAGGCCCGGGCGCGACAGGCCAAGGACCTGCGGCTCGAGCGCCTCGTCGCCTTCTCCGCCGCGAAGGTGCCCTACCTCGAGCTCGGCGCGCATGACGATCCGGTCGAGGCCCTCGTTGCCTTCTTCGGCCGGAGGAGGCGCGCCCTATGAGCCTAGCGCGCGGATCCGCCTCGGGCGTCGCGGCTCGGTACGCTCCGGGCCTGGCCTTAGCCCTCGCGCTCGCGGGTACCCTGGGTCCGGGCGCCCATGCCCAGGGCCCCGGCGGCGCGGAGGTAGCCGTGCGTTCGGTCGAGTTCAGCCCGGCCCGGTTCGTACCCGGCGATACGGTGACGGCCCGCATCGCGTTGGCGGTCCCCTCCGGAGGCTGGCGCCCCGAGGCGCTCGACGGACCGGCGACCAAGGGGATGGACGAGCCTACCGTCGTATCGCTCGAGCTCGTGTCCGGCGCCGACGGTCCCTTCCTGTCGGTGCGCTTCATACCCTGGGTCTCCGGCGAGACGCGCCTACCGGAGCTACGCGTCGGCGGCCTCGTCGTTCCGAGCGTCCCCGTCGCCTGCGGTAGCGCCCTCGCGGAAGGAGGCGCGGCGCCTCCGGCGGCCTTCGCCCAGCTAGCTCCCGAGGGGCTCTTCGTACGCTTGTACCTGCTGGCCGGCCTGGGCCTAGCTCTCGTCGTCGCCTCGCTCGCCGTTTTCCTCAAGGGATTGCCGGCCTTCAGGGCCTTGCTCGCCCGTCGAGCCGAGCGGCTAGCCCGCAAGGCCCTGGACGAGGCGCTACGCGGCCTGTCCGGCTCGGGGCCGGAGGCCTGGGCGATCCTCTGCGCGGCGCTCAGGCGCTTCGCCGGTTCCCGCGCCGGACTCGACCTGCTCCCGCTGACGCCGGGCGAGCTACGGGCCCTCGGGCCGGAGGCCCTGCCCGGAGCCGTGACCCTGGAGCTCGCGATCCTCCTCGAAACGGGCGACGAGGTGCGTTACGGCGGTCGCTTCGCCGACTCCGCGGAGGCGGCCGCCTCGGCCTCCGCTCTGGCGGACCGGATGGACGCGGCCCTGGAGGCGCGAGCATGATCGGCTTCACCGCGCCGGCCGCCTTGGCGCTGATAGCCCTGGCCCCGGCCGCGTCGGTCCTGCGCGCCGTATCCGCCCGGCGCCGTCCTAGGAGGCTATCCCTGCCGCTCGACGCCTGGGGCGGCGACCCGGGACCCGACGCGCCCCTCCCCTGGCGGGCGGTCCGGGCGGCCGCGGCCCTCTGTTCCTGGCTCGCGTGGGCGGCGCTCTGCGCCGCCGCCGCCGGGCCCGTCGCAGAGCGCTCTCGCGCCTCCTGGACCAACGCCGGAGGCCTCGTCGTCTTCGCCATCGACGTATCGCCGAGCATGGCAGCCTCCGATATGGAGCCTACCCGGCTCGGAGCCGCCAGGGACCTGGTGCGCGGCTTCATCGAGTCGGCCGACGGGGCCGGAGGAGCCGCCGTGGGGATCATCGCCTTCGGCGCCGATGCCGCGCTCGCCTGCCCGCCGACTACTGACTACGCTACCGCGCTTGCGCGCCTGGAGTCCCTAGAGCCCGGCATGCTCGGCGAGGGCACGGCGCTCGGGCAGGGCCTGGCGAGCGCCGCCAGGCTCGTCGCGGTCGCCGGCGCCGAGCGCGCCGCGGTCGCCCTCCTGAGCGACGGCGAGGATAACGTCGGGCGGGTCCATCCCGCCGACGCCGCGCGGAGCCTCGCCTCCCTGGGCGCGCGCTTCATCGTCGTCGGCATGGGGTCCAAGGGCGAGGTTCCTATCGACTACGTAGACCCGAAGACGGGCCAGCGCCTGAGCGGGCTGTATCGCTCGGGCTTCGACTCGGCAGCCCTAGCCGATATTGCCGGATCCGGCGGGGGTAACTACCGTAGCGCCGCCGATAGGCGAGCCCTCGAGGACCTGGGACCGGACCTGGCCGGGCTCGCGAGGAGGGAAGGAAACCCCGACGTCCCGGCGCGAGGATACGCGGCGCGTACGAGCGCGGCCAGGCCCTTCTTCCTGGCGGCCCTGGCCCTGGCCGCCGTCGCTTGGGGGCTGAGGCGCCTGGTCCTCGGGGGCCTGGCGTGAGCCCGCTCCTCCTGGCCGCGATCGCGGCCTTGGCGCCCTTTGCCGTCCTCGAGGCACGCTTCATCGCGCGCCTACGCCGGGCTCCCGATCTACTGGGCCTCGCCGGGCCGGAGGCGAGGGCCTGGAAGCGCCAGGCCTCGCGCCGGACTTGGGCCGCGATCGCCGGCGGCGCCTGTTGGATGGCCGCCGCGATAGGCGCCTCGGGCAGCCTCAAGTCGACGCGCTATCTCTCGGAACCGGTCGCGGGCGCCGAGCTCGCCTTCGTCCTAGACGTGTCCAACTCCATGCTGAGTCCCCTGGGCGACTCGACGAGGCTCGAGCGCGCCAAGGAGATAGTAGGCGCGCTCGCGAGCGGCTTCGAGGGCGCCACGTTTTCCCTCGTCGCCTTCAGGGGCTCCCCGGCCACGCTCTGCCCCGCCACGGGCGATCGCGTCGCCTTCGACGAGGCCCTCGCCTGGGCCGGCCCCTGGGCGGCGAGCGCGGCCGGCTCCGACCTGGGCGCGGCCATCGCGGAGGCTCGCAGGCCCGAGCTGCCGCCGGGAGGAGCGCGCGCGGTCATCGTGCTATCCGACGGTAACGATACCGGCGGGCGCGCCAAGGCCGAGGCCGCCAAGGCCGCCGCCGCCGGCGACGCGCTACTCTTCGTGGGGCTGGGCGGAGCCGAGTCCCTGCCGGTGTTCGACCGGGACGGCCGGCCCGTACCTGGACGATCCGGCGGCCAGGCGACCACGGCCCTCAACGGGGTCGCCCTGCGGGCCTTGGCCGCCGCCGGCCGCGGCCTGTACCTGGACGCTTCCTCGCCCGAGGCCGTCGATAGCGCCGCGGCGCGACTGGCCACGCTGCGCGGCCAGGGCGGAAGCCGCGACGCGAGGGTAGAGACCGACGCCTCTCCCCTGGCCGCCCTGGCCGCCCTGGCCGCGGCCGCCCTGGCGTACCTGCTCTCGGCGCCGCCGCGCGCCGGGCGCCGCGGCGCTCGCGGCATGGCCCCGATCGCGACGGCCGTCTTCCTGGCGGCCGCCATGCCCACGCTCTCTTCCTGCGGCCTAGCCCGAGATCTCTCGGTCCTCAAGGCCAATAGGCTCTACGAGGCGGGCTACGCGCACGAGGCCTCGGCCCTCTACCTGCGCGCCGGGGCCGGCGCCGAGGCCGTGGCCTCCTACGACCTGGCCAACGTGTTCGCGTCCATGGGCGAGGCCGAGGCGGCCGAAGCCCTCTACGACCTGGCCGCCGAGAAGGGCGGGAGGGAGCTCGGAGCCCGATCCTGGCATAACCGCGGCGTCGCCCTCTTCGCGAGCGGCGAGTACGGCGAGGCGGCCATGGCGTTCCGTCGGGCCATAGAGTCCTACGGCGGCACCGAGCCCGCTGGCCGCCGCGAGGCCGAGCTGCGGCGGGAACTGTCGCGGGCCTACGAGCTGGCCCGCAAGGCCGAGCGAGAGTCGATGGACGCGGGCGCGGTCGAGCGCGGAGCCTACGGACAAGGACGGGTCGACGGAGCCTCCCAGTCCCTTACCGTATCCAGGACGGCCGCGCGTACTCTGTTCCTGCCCGGACGCTACGAGCCGCCGGCGGCGGAGGATCACTGATGGGTCGCCTGAATCGTCGCGCGCTCGCGCTGGCGGCCTGCTTCCTGGCCGCCGGGCTAGCCGGCGCCCAGGACGGGAGGACGATACGCATCCTACCGGAGCGTCCCGTGGCGGGCACGGACTTCTCGATGGAGGTCGGGCTTCCCGGCGAGCGCGCCGAGGCGCTCGCGCCCCAGGAGCCTTCCGTCTCGGGCCCGGCTCGCTACCTGGGCTTCGACGTGGCCCCGCGGGCCGGCGCCTCCGGCGCCGTCGTGGCCTATCGCTTCCGGGCCCTTGCCCCGGGGCGCGTCGACGTCGCGGGGCTGTCCGCCCGGGCCGGCACGCGCAGCCTGTCCTTCGGGTCCTGGTCCCTGGAGGTCGTCGCCCCGGCGGAACCGGCGAAGGCTCGGCGCGGTTCCTGGCTGGCTCCGGCTACGGCCTATGAGCGAGAGGCCTTCCGCCTCGCGGCCCTCGGTCCGCGTGGCGAGCCCGTGCCCTGCCCCGGGCTCGCCCTGGAGGGAACCGTCCTTAGGCCCGATCCCTCCGGCGGTCCAGCGCTGATCGCGGTCGCCTTCGCGCCGGGGACGATAGCGCTACCGAGGCTGGAGCTGTCCGACGAGGCGGGAGCCTTTCTAGTCGATGCCGCCGAGATAGCCGTGCGGGCGGCCGGCGGGGCCGACGCGGTCGGAGGGCCGTGGCGCCTGCGCCTGAGCCTGGACGGAAAGGAGGAGCCTCGAGTCGGCGGGCTGGTCTCCTGGGACCTGCGCGCCTCCGGCCCCGCGCTGGCCGGCCTCGCCCAGCCGCCCCGGCTAGCGGCCCTGGATCCGTCCGGCGAGCCGGTGGAGACGACGTCCCGGGCATACGACGGCTTCGAGCCGGACGGTTCGTCCTACGTGGGACTGAGAGGCTCGTTCCTGGCGGAGCGAGCCGGCGCGTATTCCCTCGAGCCCGAGCCGTTCTCCTGGCTCGATACGGCCTCGGGCAGACTGTCGTCGGCTAAGGCGCGGCCCCTGCGAATCGTGGCGAAGGCGCCGGTGCCCCGTCCCTGGGAGCCGACTGCCGAGCTGAGGGCGGCGCTCGAGCGCGACTCGAGCGGCGAACGGCCGGGCGATATAGGGCCCGGTCCCGGCGAGGATGGCGGCGAGGAGGCCTGGAGGCGCCGCGCCGCCGGGTACGCGCGTATCCTGCGGGCCGAGCGGGGCGCCTTCGCCCTGCCCGCGGACGCCCGCCTGGCCGCGGCGGCCGACGCGGCCTTCGGTAACCTCCAGCGTCCCCGGGGCGTTTTACCCCCGGTCGGCTGGCTGGCCTCGGCGGCCGCCGCCTGCCTGGGTCTAGCCTTGTGTACCCGGCTCTTCCGCCCTAGGCGCCGACTCCTTGCCCGGGCCGTCGCCGCGCTGGGCCTGGCGCTGGCCGCGGCCGCGGGCCTATCCCTGGCCGAGCTATCGCGGCCGCGCTTCGTGGCCCTGGGCTCTACCCTGCGCTCGGCGCCGTCGCCCCTGGCCGGCGCCGTCGGGCGGGCCGAGGCGGGTTCCACGGGACGGGTGCTCGAGGCCGCGGGGGACTGGGCCTGGGTGGAACTGGATGCCGGCGGCGAGGCCTGGATGCCGGCGGGCGATATCGAGACCTACTGAGGAGCGGCGGTCGTGGACTTCGGAGAGATACTTAAGCTATGGAACGCCCGTACGGGCGACGTTCCCGGGCCCCGCGAGCACGAGGCCGACGCGTCGCAGGCTGGCCAGGGGCTATCGAAACGCCAGGCTGAGGCCTTGCCCGTCGACGCGAGGCTCGATCTTCACGGGTTGACGGCCGACGAGGCGGAACTGGCGCTGGAGCGCTTCTTCGGCGAGGCCGAGCGATCGGGCTGCCGCAAGGTGCTAGTCGTGCACGGGAAGGGGCTTCACTCCGCGTCGGAACCGGTCCTCGGACGCCTGGTGGCGCGATGGCTCGAGCGTCGGGCCTCGGCCGGAAGGACCGGGCATCCCGACGCCGCGAACGGAGGGAACGGGGCTACGTGGGTGCTATTAAAGGGGAATCAGCGCTCTCGGTAGATGATGCGACCACGGGTCAGGTCGTAGGGGGAGAGGGCAACGCGGACGGTGTCGCCGGGGACGATGCGTATATAATGCTTGCGCATCTTGCCGGAGAGGTGGGCGAGGATAAGGTGCCCGCCGTTCTTCAGCTCGACCCTGAACATGGTGTTGGGGAGGGATTCGCGAACGACGCCCTCCACCTCTATGGCTTCTTCCTTGGCCACGGTGCCTCCTAGGGAAAATTACGGCGTTTCCTTGAACGGAGCGCCATGAGCGCTATAATAGTACGGGCCCTACCGTATCGTGTCAACCGCGCCGGAGGGGCCCTTGCAGGCGGTTGACAGGGACGGCCGAACCATGAATAGTGACTCGCCCGCGATGGGCTGGTTGGGCGTCGGCGCTATCGACGCGCCGCGGATTGACGAGTAGAGCGAGGAGGATCCTATGGACAAGGATTTTACTGAGAAGATGCGCGAATCGCTTACGGCCATGAAGCAGGAGATCCTCGAGAAACTGGTCGCGACCAACGCGGAGTTCCGCGCGATAGTCGAGGAGATGGATCCCAAGGATTTCGCCGACGTCGCGTCCGACGACGTCGATAGGAAGATGATAGAGGCGCTCGGTTCCCAGGATATAAAACGCCTTCGCGCGATAGAGTCGGCCCTGGTGCGCATCCAGCAGGGGCGATACGGTTCCTGCATGAAATGCTCCAAGCGCATACCGCAAGAGCGCCTGGTGGCCCTGCCCTACGCGGTGCTCTGTATCGAGTGCCAGAAGAACGAGGAACGCCGTAACCGCTAGCGTAGCTCGGCGTAACCCCTGCCCGAGGGGCCGATGAGCGCGAGGCGGCGGTAGCCGGCCTCGGCCGCGGCCCTGAGCCCCGCCTCGCGGTAGGCCGAGAGGTGGCCGGGCTCGTGGGCGTCGGCGCAGACGCAGGCCTCGACGCCCCGGGCTCTCAGTTCCCTGAGAATCCAGGCGGCCGGGTAGGGCGAGTCCGTCTTACCCCGCGCCATGCCTCCCGTGTTTATCTCGACGATCACCCCGCTCGTAGCCACGGCCTCGACCGCCCTCATCGCCGCCTCTCGATAGCGCGGCGAGTCCTCCCTGAAGAAGGCCTCTCCCCTATTGTTCTTGCGTACCAGGTCCAGGTGCCCGAGTATGTCAAAGCCTCCCGCCTCGGCGCAGTCGGCCACGGCCGCGTAGTAGTCGTCTACAAGGGCATCGGCGTCGCCGCCGTAGAACGCCTCGAGGTGAGCCGCGAAGTCCTCGGCCGGCTCGTCGACGGTGAAGCCGAAGGCGGGTTCGCCCCGCGCGTCCAGGGCGTCGACCGACGGCGGCGGGGCGCCGGCCGGCAGGACGTAGTGGACGGATCCGAGCGCGTAGTCCAGGCCCAGGCCGGAGAAACGCCCGTCGGCCGGGCCGCAGAGGCCGGCTATGAAGTCAACCTCGAGGCCCGCGAGCACGGCCATGCGGCCCTCGTAGGCCTGCCTGAGCTCCCCGACGGTGCGCAGGTACTCGGGTAGCCTCGACGCCTCCATGTTCCAGGCCGTAGGGAAGGGCAGGGGCGCGTGGGAGGAGAAGCCGAGCGCGTCGTAGCCGGCTCCCAGGGCGGCCGCGGCCATATCGGCGGCCGAGGCGCGGCCGTCGCAGAAGTCGCAGTGGGTGTGGTAGTTCGCGGGCATGGCCCGAGTATACCCGTCCGTCCCGTCTCGCGCCAGCGCCTCGGGGCGAGCGTCGCGACAGGAACTATTGCATAAAAATGCATGTTCGTAGAATAAAAATACGGAATTGACTTGACGGCCAGAGTCGGCGGATGATAGCGTTCGATGATTCTACGCGTAGAATGTCAATCCTGAACGCATAAGGGGAAGTCAATGAGCACAAAGCACGTCAAGGTTCCGCACA
>CAZNNA010000129.1:0-9102 GCA_964573825.1 uncultured Treponemataceae bacterium | reverse complement strand
CTCCTGCGCCCTCTACCCCTCGAGCCAGGAATTCCTCTCCGAGGTCGAGGAGGAGACCGCCCACCAGGTCAGGCGGCTGGCCGACCATCCCTGCATAGCGCTCTGGTGCGGCAACAACGAGGCCCTGGGGGCCATCACCTGGTACGAGGAATCCAAGGCCTCCCCGGCCCGCTACATAGTCGACTACGACCGCCTGACCGAGGGCACGGTAGGCCGCGTAGTACGCGCCCTGGACCCGGACCGGACCTGGTGGCCGAGCTCGCCCTCGGCCGGCCCCAACGACTTCTCCGACAACTGGCACGCCGACGGCCGCGGCGACATGCATTACTGGGCCGTCTGGCACGAGGGTCGCCCCTTCTCCGACTACCTATCGGTCAGGCCGCGCTTCTGCTCGGAGTTCGGCTTCCAGTCCTTCCCGTCGGAGCGCTGCGTCGCCTCGTTCGCCGGAACGGATGAATTTAACATCACCTCGCCGGCGATGGAGCACCACCAGCGCCACCCTCGCGGCAACTCGCTCATCGTAGACACGATGCTCCGCTACTACCGCATGCCCAAGGGCTTCCGAGAGACGCTCTACCTCTCCCAGGTACAGCAGGCGGTAGCCATCAAGGCGGCGGTGGAGTACTGGCGCTCCAACCGGCCGCGCTGCATGGGCGCCCTCTACTGGCAGCTCAACGACGTCTGGCCCTGCGCCAGCTGGTCGAGCCTCGAGTACGACGGCGCCTGGAAGCTCCTCCACTACGAGGCCAGGCGCTTCTTCGACACCGTGCTCCTGGCCCTCTACGAGAAGGACGGCGTCGCCTACGCCTACGGCGTCAACGACGGCCCCGGGACAGTCCCTGCCTCGCTCTCGGTGACGCTCCGTGGCCTATCGGGAGAACCTATAGCCGAGCTCGGGCCCGGCCGGGTAGAGCTGGCGCCCGAGTCGGCGACGCCGCTCTGGAGCCTGCCGGTCGGCGAGCTCGGGCGCGCCCGCGACGAGGCCTACCTCGACGCCCGCCTATCGCTCGGCGCCCCGGCTAGCGCTGCCCGGACCGACAGCGCCCGGGTCAGCGTCGCGACGGGTACTCAACCCGAGGCGCGGCGGGCGACGCTGTTCCTGGCGCCGCCCAAGACCCTCGGCCTCGTCGACCCGCGCCTCTCGGCCGAGCCCTGCCGCGAGCCTGGCTCCGGCCTCCCTGCGCTCAAGGTTAGAGCCCGGAGCCCGGCCTTCTTCGTGACGCCGTGGAGCCCGGGCCTGGCCGGCCGCTGGTCGGACGCGGGCCTCTACCTGGGCCCCGGTGAGGAACGCACTCTCTCCTTCGACCCGGCGCCCGGCGCCGAGGCTCCCTCGCCCGAGGCCCTCCTCGGGGCGACGGCGATCCTCGACCTCCGCGGGAGCTACGAGTAAGGAATTTGCGTCGCGGGGAGGCGTGACCTATAGTAGATCGTGCAAGGGGGCGCCGATGCCGGACAAGCGGGCCGTACTGCTCGTCGACGACGAACGCAATATAACGAACGCGCTCAGGCGCGAGCTCAGGGAGTGGGCGGAAGAGCGATCGCTCGAGATCGCCACGGCCGAGTCTCCCGCCGGGGGGCTCTCGTACCTCGAGGAGAACGGAGGCCGCACGGTCATCGTGGTCTCCGACCTGAAGATGCCCGGCATGCTCGGCTCGGATTTCCTCCTGGAGATCAAGCGCCTCTACCCGGAAGTCGTCGCCATCCTGCTCACCGGATACTCGGAGGCCTCCGAGATAGCCAAGATAGTAAAGGCCGGGATATTCAGCTTCATCATGAAGCCCTGGGAACCCGAGTACCTGCTCTCGGAGCTATCCAAGGCCCTCGAGTACCACGACCTACGCGAGGAGAGCGCCCGGCACGCCCGCATCGTCGAGGACGAGCTGCGCTGGGCCGGAGAGATGCAGCGCGCGATCCTAAGGCCGAACCTACCAAAGTCGGACGGCATCGAGTTCAGGGTCAGCTACCGGCCGGTGCACGGCCTCTACTGCGGGGGCGACTACTACGACGTCATTTTCCTGGGAAGCGACCGCTACCTGGTCCTGGTAGGGGACGTCGAGGGCCACGGCGTCAAGGCGGCCTTCGTGACGGGCATCCTCAAGGCGACGATCTTCCCTGAGTTCGTGCGAGCCTTCATAGGCAAGCCCTTCTCGCCCGGCGCGTTCCTCTCCTGGCTGAACGACCGCATGAACTTCGAGTTCCGCTCGAGCTCGAGCATGATCATATCCTTCTTCGCCGGCGTCATCGACCTTCGCTCGGGTACCCTGGCCTACGCGAACGCCGGCCACAACCACCCCTTCCTGGTTCGGGGGGCCAAGGCGGCCGAGCTACCGGTATCCGGTTCCGCGATTGGCTTCGCCGACAAGATCGCCTTCGCCGAGCAGGCCGTTCGCCTCTTGCAGGGCGATGTCTTGATGTTCTATACGGACGGCCTCGTGGAGGCGGGCTCGGCGACCGAGTTTTCGCCTCTTCGGCTCGACCCGTTACTCGCCTCGACGGCGTACGGCCCCGACTACCATAGGCGCATACTCGAGTCCGCCTTAGCCGCCTCCGGCGCCGAAGACTTCAAGGACGACGTGACGCTCGTCACGGCCAGGCTGGCGTAATGGCTTCGCGCGCCGAGGGAGCCGCGGCGGCCTTCAACGCGGCGGGCGGAGACGCCTTGCTCGAGGTCGAGGCGTCGCCCTCCGTCCTTTCCATAGGCGTATCGGGCTCGCTCGGGCTCGACGAGGCCGGCAGGCTCCAGGGGCTGCTCAAGGACGCCATAGACGGCCTCGAGCCGGGACAGGGTCTCGAGCTCGACCTTTCCGGCGTCACCTACATCTCGTCCACCGGCGTCGGGGCTATCGCGAACGCCGTCATACATTCGAAGCGCACGGGGGCCCGCCTCGTCGTCCCCGCGATCTCGCCCAAGGCCGCCTCGGTGCTCAAGGCGCTGGGCATACTCGACTACCTAACCATGGGAAGCTGCCGTGGATAGGCTCGCGGCGCAGGCCTCCGCTGCCCGGAGCCTCGCCGCGGAGGCCGAGCTGGCGAACCGGACGCGGGCGCTCAGGCTGACGGCAAGGCTCAACAGCATCTTCGCGACCGTCCTCGACGATTCGGCCAACGTAGAGGCGGCCAACCAGCTTAAGACCGGCTTCCGCGCCGATGCCGCCGTCATCTTCTACGAAAGCGCCGACGGCCGCTACCATTGCTGCATAGCCGGCACGGAATTCCCGATAGCGATCTCCACGCGGCACTGGCGCGAGAGCGTCAGCGCCCACGCCGTCGAGCGCGGGATCCAGAGGTTCGGCCCCTGGGCCCCGCCGGTACTCGACTCCGAGCTCCCTCTCTGGATATCGCTGAAGCTCTATACGGCGACCGCGGAGGGGGCCTACATCTTCCTCGGGCGCGCCTCGGCGCCTTGGTCCACCGAAGACGAGGCCGATATACTCGGCGTCGCCGAGGCCCTGGCTCCGCTCATTTCGATTCGCTACGAGCGCTCCAAGGAGGAGCTCGAGCGCAGGCTCGCCGAGCGGCGGCTCGCGAGGAACGAGCGGCGGCTCAGGGCCTTCGTCGACGGCTCCAAGGACATGATCTATACCGTCGACGCCGAGGATAGGATTACGGGCATGAACAGGGCCGGCCTCGAGCTCCTGGGGCTCGGGGGCGCGGACGAGGCCATCGGCAGGTCGTTCTCTGCCTTCGCGGCCGATCCCCAGGATCGCTCCAGGCTCGTCGGGCTCGTACGCGAGCGGGGGTTCGCGGCTGACTACGAGATATCGCTCGTACGGAAGGACGGATCGACGGCCTACTGCCTGGAATCGGCGTTCGCCATCAGGTCTCCGCGAGGCGACATCGCGGAGCTGCAAGGCATCGTAAAGGACATCAGCGATCGCATCGCCAACGAGCGCGAGCTCTGGAAGATGAACCTCGAGCTTGCCGAGGCCAACGCCGAGCTCAAGGCCGCCCAGGCGACGATGGTACAGCAGGAGAAGCTCGCCTCCATAGGCCAGCTCGCCGCCGGAGTCGCCCACGAGATCAACAATCCGCTGGGCTTCCTCAAGAGCAACCACGAGACGCTCAAGCGCCTGGGGGCGAGGATGATGCCTATCCTGCGAGAGGCGATCTCCTCGCCAAGCGGAAGGGGGGCGACAGGGAGCATCTCGATCGAGACGCTCGCCGAGATCGACGAGATTTTCAAGGAGTCGGACGAGGGCTTCGACCGCATCATCCATATCGTCGACGGCCTCAAGAACTTCGCCAGGTGCGACGACTCCGCGGGCTTCGCTCCCTACGACGTCAACGCAGCCATCGAGAGCGCCCTCGTAATGGCTCGGAACGAGATCAAGTACGTCGCGGACGTCACCCTCGAGCTCGCGGAGCTTCCCAGGATAGAGGCCCGCGGCAACGAGCTGAGCCAGGTTCTCCTGAACGTCATAGTCAACGCGGCGCAGGCTATAGGATCGCAGGAGCGGAAGGACAAGGGCTCGATACGCATCGCCACGGCCCTGTCAGATCGGAAGGTCGTCATCAGCGTCGCCGACGACGGGCCGGGCATCCCCGAGCCCATCAAGAGTAAGGTCTTCGATCCGTTCTTCACGACCAAGGAGCCGGGCAAGGGTACGGGGCTCGGCCTGAGCATCTCCTACGATATCATCGTAGGCAAGCACGGCGGCAGCGTACGCGTCGAGGACGCGGAAGGGGGAGGCACCGTCTTCCGTATCGAGCTTCCCGTCTCGCGCGGCTCATGTCCTGGATGATACCGCACACGGTATCGATCAGCGTAGCTCGAGCGATAGCCGCCTCAACCGCTCGAGCGCCTGGGCAGGCTCGGGATCCAGGTCGACGCCCGACTCGCCGAGTCTCAGGGGCAGGAGCTCGACGTAGGCGGGGTAGCCGTCCAGGAGACCGACGCGCGCGAGGACGCTCTCCCGGGCGCCGGGCATGCCGCCCATGCCCGGGAATACGAAGTTTCCGAGCGAATAGAATATAATGCCATCCTTGTATCGCTCGTAGCCTTGCAGCACGTGGGGGTGGGAGCCTAGGACGAGATCCGCGCCGCCGTCGACGAGCCGCCTATACAGCCCGCGCTGGGCCGCCGTGGGCGCCCGGGTCCACTCCTCGCCTCCGTGGATCATCACTACGTTGACGCTGTCGGGCCGCATCGAGCCAGACAGCTCGGCGAGCGTCTCCTCGTCGTCCCAGAGCAGGCCCGGCCGCCCTTCGCCCGCCAGGCTCGCACCGCGCCCGTCGAAGCCCGAGCGCTCCCGCGGATAGGCGGCCAGGGCGTAGATATCGAGGCGGCCAGCGCCGCCATGGCCGGCGAGTCCTTGACCGAGGGAGAAGGAGGCCGGCCTGAGCGCCGAGTCGCGGTCGAGCCCGGCCCCGGAGGTCGCTATCCCCGAGGCCGCCAGGTGATCCAGCGTATCGACGAAGGCGTCGAGCCCGTAATCGAAGGAGTGGTTGTTGGCCACGCTCGCGTAGTCGACGCCTGCCGCCGCCAGGACGGGCAAGACGGCGGGATCGAAGCGGAAGGTATAGGACTTGGCCGCGGGCGCTCCCCGATAGCTGACGCAGCCCTCCAGGTTGACCAGGAAAATGTCAGCCGCCCGCATGGCCGGTAGGGCCGCGCCGAATACGGCCTCCGCGCCGCCTTCCTCGCGCAGGGCGGTTCCTATGCCCCTCGAGAGGAGGAGGTCCCCCGCCGCGGCCACCCAGGCGATATCGAGTCTACCGCCACGGTCTCCGAACCCACCCAGGTCGCCGTGGCCGGCGGCTTCATCGATCGCCGCGGCCAGGGCCTCGGCCAGCCGCCGCGCGTCGGCAAGGCCTTGAGTATCGGGCGATGCAGGCCGTACCGCCACCACCGCGAGCTCGCAGGCGCCGTAGCCCTCCTCGTCCGGGTACCGACCCCGGTAGGGAAGGAAGCGTCGCCCCTCGACGGGCCGCCGCGCGCTCGTGAAGGCGTCCGCCGGCAGCTCCTCGCCGTCGCGGTACGGAGCGTGGAGGTCCGCCTCGGGGAAGAGCGGGCGCCTGAGGCTCGAGGCGGCGCGACAGGCATCGTCTCGCGGTCCGCTCGGGGCAGCGTACCCTAGCGCCCCCTCGGCGAGGCTCGACGACCATTCGACTGACGCTACAAGCCCGCCGGGACCGGCCGCGTAGCCCCTCGGCAAGGCGGCCTCCGTCGCCGCCTGCCCGAGCAGGTTCGATAGCGACGGGTCGAAGGCTACGGGCCGGGCGCAGGAGGCGAGGAAGACCGTCGCGGCCAGGGCAAGGTTCGGCTTCATGGTTGCTATCCTAGCCTGGGCGGGCTCGACGAGGAAAGCGATCGCAGGGCTCGCCGCGAGTAACGCCCCCGATTATCGTTGACCGCCCGCCGGGGCCGTGCCAGACTGATTAGCATGAAGACAATCATAACCCGCTCAAGCCGGGCCTCGCAGGCCCTGGGCCCGGCGCTCGCCGCCGTCATGCTCCTAGCCGCCTCCTGCGCCGGCGTTCCGAGGGCTCCCGAGGGACTGCCGCCCCAGTCGCTCGGTCCCCGTTCCTATAGGCTCGACTTCTCGGCCCCGCCTACCGGGGGAGGACTCGATGGCGTCAGGCTCGCCGACGGCTCTCTGACCCTAGGGGCCGGCGCGAAGCGGGGCGGCTACGAGTCGCCGGCCTTCGCCGTCAAGGGCTTCGACTGGCTCGTGCCGTCCTGGGACGCCCGGGCCTCCGGCGGCGCTACGGTATCGCTATCGGTACGGGTCAGGGTCGGGGCGGCCTGGTCGGAATGGCTCTCCTTCGGTTCCTGGGGCGACGAGGCCCGGAGCGCCGCCAAGCAGTCGGACGCCTTAGGCCGCGTGGACATAGACACGCTCCTCCTCTACGCCCCGGCCGACGGCCTCAAGTGGCGCATCGAGCTCGCCGCGGGCGAGCCGGGGAGCCCGCCGCCTGTCGTGCGCTCCGTCTCATGGGTGGCCCGCGATCGCTTCGCCCCGTCGGCGCCCGAGCCCTCGACCTACCCCGAGAGCGCCATTAGCCTACCCTCGCGCTCCCAGATGATCGAGGACCCGGCCATAGCCGGCAAGATATGCAGCCCGAGCTCCCTGGCCATGGTTCTCGAGGCCCTGGGCACGTCCCTGCCGACGGCCGAGCTCGCCTGGCTCTGCTACGACGCGGGCGCCGGTATCTTCGGCAACTGGAGCCTCAACGCCGCCCGCGCCTCTGCCCTGGGGCACAGGGCTCGGGTCGACTACCTCGACGGCATTGGGGAGCTGGCGGCGGAACTCGCCAAGGGCAGGCCCGTCGTGGCTAGCGTCCGCTACGAGAAGGGCGCCCTGGACGGGGCTGCCGTAGCCTCTACCGACGGGCACCTCGTCGCCGTACGCGGCCTGGCCCGACGGGGCGACGAGTGGTACGTCCTCGTCAACGACCCCGCCTCCGGGGACGTGGCGGGCGTACCGCGCGAGTACCGCGCCGGCCAGTTCAAGAACGCCTGGTCCGGCGTCGTGTACCTCTTCGACTAGGCGCCGAGGCCGGCCGCCGGCTCGTCCAGGCCGCGATCCTTCGTCTCCAGGGGGAGGGCGAAGGCGGCCGCGGCCGCGACCGCGTAGGCCAGCGCGAAGACGGCCAGCGGCGCGGCGAGGCCCCTCCCGGCCAGGGCGGCGCCTATGGTCGGCGCCAGCGCTCCCGCTATGCGCGTCATGCCGCTGGCCGCGCCTATGCCCGTCGTCCTAATGGCCGTGGGGTAAGCCTCGGGCGTATAGGCGTACAGGGCTCCCCAGGCGCCTAGGGCGAAGAACGACAGGAGCACGGCCGAGGCCACCACCCAGAACGGCGTGACGGCCAGGGCGAAGAGCCAGGCGGCGGCCCCGCTCGCGGCCAGGTAGGCCCCGAGGGTCTTGGTGCGCCCCCAGCGCTCCACGAGCGCGGCGGCGGACAGGTAGCCCGGCAGCTGGGCCAGCGCCATGATGAAGGCGTTGGGGTATACCGAAGGCAGGGACAGGCCCTTGGCCCTGAACCAGCTCGGTATCCAGGTAAAGGCGCCGTAGTAGCCTATGGATATCATGAACCAGGCGAGCCAGAGGAGGACGGTCGTGCGTAGGAGCCCCGGCGAGAATAGCTCGCCCACGCGGCTCGGCCGAGGCGCGGCCGGAGCCTCGAGCTCGCCCTCGGGCAAGGCCCGGCCGTTCTCCCTCGCCACGCGCTCCAGGACCTCTCGGGCCTCGGCGGCGCGTCCCTTGGAGAAGAGGAAGCGCGGCGATTCCGGCACCCCGCCGCGGACCGCGAACAGGATGAGCCCGGGTAGGGCCGACAGGGCGAAGAGCCAGCGCCAGCCGAGCCTGGGCACCACGAGCCAGGCCAGGCCCGCCGCGGCCAGCGTGCCGAGGGCCCAGAAGGCCTCGAGCATGACGAGGCGCCTACCTCGGTCCTTAGCCGGCAGGTACTCCGAGAACATGCCGTAGTCGACGGGAAGCGTCCCCCCGACGCCGAAGCCGGTCAGCGCCCTGAGGACGAGGAACGAGGCGAAGCCGGGCGCGAAGGCCGAGGCCAGGCCGAAGGCGGAGTCGATGGCGATAGTCAGGACGAAGCCGGCCTTCCGGCCGATGCGGTCGGCTAATCGGCCCCAGAACACCGCGCCGACGAGCATGCCGATGAAGATAGCGGTCGCGAGGGCGCTCTTCTGGAACGCCGAGAGGGACCATTCCGCGGCCATGGCCGGCAGGGCGAAGGAGACGAGTAGTATCTCCATGGCGTCCGCGGCCCAGCCGAGGCCGCAGATGACGAGGAGCCTTCGCTGGAAGCGGCCGTACCCGGCACGCTCCAGCGCCTGATCGAACGAGACGCTACGCATAGACTAACCCCTACGCTAAGATGGGCCCCGTGCAATCGCCTCGAGAAACCGTGGACTCTCGGCGGTCGCGCCGGGCGGGGCGTGTGCGGCGTCGCGTCGGAATGGTACACCAACGGGCCGCGCCCGGCAAGCGCCGGCCGGGCCAGCCGCGCCTAGATGAAGAGGAGCAGGCTGAGGGCCATAACGGCCATGCCGGCTATGAGGCCGCCAATGGCTATATGGTGCTCGCCGTACTCCTCGGCCGTCGGCAGGAGCTCGTCCAGCGATATGTACACCATGATGCC
>CAZNNA010000128.1:0-9121 GCA_964573825.1 uncultured Treponemataceae bacterium | reverse complement strand
TGATACGTCCCATGCGCTCGCGCAGGTCCCTGAGGTCCTTGGCCAGGGCCAGGATGGCCATGACCTCGCTGGCCACGGCAATGTCGAAGCCGCTCTGCCTGAGGGGGCCGTTGTCGACGCCCCCTATGCCTAGCACGATGTCCCTGAGCGGCCGGTCGTTCATGTCGACGACGCGGCGCCAGAGCACCTGGTAGGGATCGATGTCCAGTTTCTTGAGCCCCTGCTTCTCGAAGAAGGCCGCGGACCAACGCCCCTCGTGGTACATGCGCGCGTCCAGGGCCGTGGCGCAGAGGTTGTGCGCGGCGGCCACGGCATGGATGTCGCCGGTCAGGTGCAGGTTGAAGTCCTCCATCGGCACGATCTGGCTGTAGCCGCCGCCCGCGGCGCCGCCCTTTATGCCGAAGGTCGGTCCCATCGACGGTTGCCGGATAGCCGCTATGGACTTGCGCCCGAGGAGGCCGAGCCCCTGGGTCAGGCCGACCGTGGTGGTGGTCTTGCCCTCCCCGAGCGGCGTCGGGCTTATGGCGGTCACGTCTATGTACTTCGCCTTCTTCGGGGCGCCGGCGTTGTCCCTGAGGAACTCGAGCCTGACCTTGGCCTTGTAGCGGCCGAAGTGGTCTATGCACTCGTCGCAGATGCCGTAGTTCTCGGCTACCTGGACGATGGGCCGTATGGTGGCCGCCTGGGCTATATCGATGTCGCTCGGTACCGGGGTCTTCCTCTCGATGGACATGCTTCCTCCTCGTTGGCGCTACGGCCTCGCGGCCGCTACGGCCTAGGCCGCTGCGTATAAGGGTATCGTCCGGCGGGCCTCCCGTCAAACGCCTCGCGCGGCGTTGACGCCGAAGGCCTACGAGGCTAGGATGCCACCATGAACCAGTACAGGATCGAGGGCGGTCATCCGCTCCGAGGGACCATACGCGCCAGCGGCAACAAGAACGCGGCGCTGCCGTGCATCGCGGCCTCGTTGCTAGCCGACGGGCCGGTCACCCTCCGCAATATTCCGGAGATAGAGGACGTGCTCGTCATGCTCGATATCTGCCGGGCGCTCGGCGCCTCGGTCGATAGGATCGAGAAGGATACCTGGCGCATCGACCCTTCGTCGCTGCGCGGCTCCGACGTGCCCGCGGGACTGGCCGCCAAGGTCAGGGCCTCCATACTCTTCGCGGGCCCCCTCCTGGCCAGGCTAGGCCGGGTGACCCTGCCGCCGCCAGGCGGCGACGTCATCGGCCGGCGACGCCTGGATACCCACTTCCTGGCCCTCGAGGAGCTCGGGGCCCGCATCGAGGTCGACGGAGCCTTCGTCTTTACCGCCAACAAGCTCAAGGGCGCCGATATCTTCCTGGACGAGGCCTCCGTGACGGCCACCGAGAACGCCGTCATGGCCGCTGCCCTGGCCGAGGGGCGCACGGTGATCCGCAACGCGGCCAGCGAGCCCCACGTGCAGGACGTCTGCCGCCTCGTGGCCGCCATGGGCGCGGGCGTCTCCGGTATCGGCTCCAATATCCTGACCATAGACGGCGTATCCGTCCTTCATGGCGTCGACTTCTCCATAGGGCCCGACTTCATGGAGATAGGCTCCTTCATAGGCCTCGCGGCCGTCACTCGCGGCGACCTGGTCATCGAGGGCGTCGTGCCCGACGACCTCCGCATGATGAAGCTGGCCTTCGCCAAGCTCGGCATCACCTGGGGCGTGGAGGGCGACAGGCTATCGGTCCACGCAGGCCAGGCCATGCGCGTGGTTCCCGACCTGGGCGGCCAGATACCCAAGATCGACGACGCGCCCTGGCCGGGATTCCCTCCGGACCTGACCTCCATCATGACCGTCGTGGCGACCCAGGCCGAGGGCACCGTCCTCATCCACGAGAAGATGTTCGAGTCGCGGATGTTCTGGGTGGACAAGCTCATAGGGATGGGCGCGCGCATCGTGCTCTGCGACCCGCACCGCGCGGTGGTCTCCGGGCCCGCGCGACTGCGCGGGGACTCCCTCACCTCTCCCGACGTGCGCGCCGGCATGGCCCTGGTCATAGCCGCCCTCTGCGCCGAGGGCGTCAGCACCATCAAGAACGTCTACCAGATAGAGCGGGGCTACGAGCGAATCGCTGAACGGCTCCAGGCCCTCGGCGCTCGCATCGACCGCGTCGAGGAGTAGGCCGGATATGGTTCGCCGCGGGCGCCCCCTCGGCGGTTAGCGGCCCCCGCGGCCGGCTATCCTGGCCGATACGAGGAGGCTCGCGAGGGCGGCGCCGCCGAGTACGGCTATCCAGGCGACGAGGAAGGCGCCCGGCGGCACCAGCGTGGCCAGGACTCGAGCCATTACGTCCGCCGCTGCGCGCGCGGCCTTGAGCGGCGGTATGGCGAGGGCTACGAGCGCCGGCCCGGACAGGAGCCGGGCGGCGGTACCGACCGGCTCCGACGGCTTGAAGCGCAGTCCTAGCCCGGCCCCGAGCAGCGCTAGCATGAGCACCGCGAAGGGGTAGCCGGCCCTGCCCGCCAGCTCCGCTAGCAGCGGCCCTGCGTCCAGGCCGAGACGCGCCGCCTCGTCCATGCCTAGGGCCAGGTCGGCTATAGGTATGTCCTCCGGAGCGCCCGAGAGCCGTATCGCCCTAGCCGCGTCCGCCTGGCTGAAGGGTACGGCTACGGCGTAGCCTGGATCGGCCGGGATCCCCGGGCGCTCCGTCGGGCGCGAGCCGTACGTCGGCTCCCAGACCATATCGGGGCGATCCCTGTCGACGGCGCGTAGCGTCAGCGTTCGGTCGTGGAGCCGGGCGAAGGGCGCGGAGACGGAGAGGCTCGATGGGCCCTCCAGGCGAAGCTCCAGGTCTCGGAAATAGACGGCGTCCTCGGCGCTCGCCGCTCGCGCCGCTCGCAGCCCGGCCGTCCAGCCCTCCGAGCCGCCGAGGCGTATAGAGAGTCCTCGCTCGTCCGACCTCGAGAAGGCGCGCTCGTCATCCTCTATGAAGAACGCCAGCTCTTCCAGCCCTCGAGCGCTCCGCGCGAGGTAGGTCGTGACGTCGTCGTCCTCGGGGGCGTCCGAGGCCAGCGCCAGGAATATACGATAGGCTTCGAGGAAGTCTCCCTCCTGGAAGCGTTCGTAGCCTTCCAGCTTACGCTCGTAGCGCGCGGCTCGTACGGAATCCTCCGCGCTCTCGGGTAATGATTGGAGCTCGCGCCAGGTCTCCTCGACGAGCCGCCTGACCTCGGGGCGCTTATCGTAGATGGCGGCCGAGCGCTTGGCCAGGTAGTGGGCGTCGAAGGCCCTGCCGGCCTCGCGGGCCGCGAGCGCCTCGAGGTAGAAGCGGTTGCCTCGATCCCAGGATTCTACGGGCTCCCGGGAGTCCGTGTCGGAGCCGGGGGCCGAGACGGAGGCTTGCTCGGCCTTGGCCAGGGCCCGGAGCTCGGCGGAGCGGATACGCTCATACAGCGCGACGTAGCGTTCCTCCCGGGGGTCTATGGCCGCGCAGGCGACGAGCGCTCGGTCGGCGTCCGCTATCCTACCCTCGCCCAGCGCTATCTCGGCCGCCGCCAGGGACGAGGCGAAGAGCTGGCTCTGGCCCTCGTAGCGGTTGCGCCGCTCCTCGAGGCCGGGCACGACGAGCAGGAAGAAGACGGACACGACGGCCGCGAGCCCGAAGGCCGGCATCATGACCGCCCTCGCCGCCTCGGCGAAGCCGGCGCCGGGCGGGGCCGCCTCCGATGAAAGCGCCGAGGCGACCAGTATGATGGCAGGCGCCCAGGACGCGACCGCCAGGCCCGCCTTGACGAGCTCCCAGGCCAGCGCGTACTTGAAGATGACACCCGAGGCGCCTACCGAGAGGAGCGCCGAGAAGAAGCCGACGGCGAAGGCGAGGAAAAGCAGCTCAGCCGCCGCGGCCATGAAGCCGAGTCGCTTATCGGCCATCGCGGCCTCCCGCGGAGGGCCTGCGGGCCACGAGCGCGTCCAGGGCGACGAGTAGCGCGGCGCTCAGGGCTGAGAGGGCCGCCACCGACAGGACGGGCGATAGCGATAGCCCGAGATAGTCGAAGACCGCCTCGGCCGGGTTCGAGCGGTAGACGGCCACGAGGGCGAGGGCGCCGAGCGCCGCGCTCGGGGCGACGAACGCGCCGACGAGGGGCCTCGTCCTCGATAAGCGCGTGCATCCCCAGAGGGACGCGGCGAGGGCCGAGAAGGCGAGGGCGGCCAGCCCGGCCTCGAGGGGCGGAGCCTTGGCCGCCTCGAGCATCCAGCCTCCGACCGGAGCGTAGCCGGCCGGCAGCGATTCCATGAGGGCCGGGGGGGCCTCGCCATGGAGGAAGCGATAGGGCAGGGCCGCCCCGGCGACGACGGGGACCGAAAGGGCGAGCAACGCCGAGTAGCCGAGCGGGCGCGACGATATGCTCGAATTGAGCCTGAAGAAGAGTACGAAACAGGCCCCTACGACTGCGGCCGGTACGGCCGCCGTGGCGCTCGCCAGCGCTAGGGGAAGGACTGGCGCCTCGGGGTGATCGAGCGCCGCCCCCGCCGTGAAGAGAAGGGTAGCGCAGAGATCCGCCACGGCGAAGGCGGAGAGGAACCGAGAGAACGCCGCCAAGGCTTTTTTCATAACGGTGAAACTGTAGCATGCACCCCGGTGCTTGACAAGCGAAGCCCCGGCGGAGGTTCTCTCGCCAGGGCCGCTACCAGGGCTTCGACCAGTCTGCTAGCAGGCTACGAGCAGGCTGCTAACAGGTTATCCACAACGCCACGGTACCGCCGGGGGCTTCCCGTAGGCTCCCGGTAGCGTTCGATCCTGCCGCATACCTTAACGCATGATAGGTAGAATGGATTTAAGTATATGATGGATATGTATTTACATATAGCGGCTTGAAGGGCTGTCAGAAAAACGTGACAGTCGCGTATACCTTCGTATACAGGCCGACTGGTTGTTAGCTCTTTCGACACAAACAAGTAACAAGTTTTCCACAGTCTCTTGGATACCGGTATGCGCCCCGCTCGCAGCGTAGCGACGCCGCCTCGGCGAAGCGGCCGGCCGCCCTCAGGGCCGCGCGTAGCCTGGCCACCCTCATGTCCACGGCTCGCCCGCCGCCGGCCTCGATTCCCAGGCGCCCTGCTAGGTAGGCCTTGCCGAGCGGCCGACCGCTCGCCTCGTCGAAGATTGCCGCGAGGCCGAGGAATCCGCCATCGCCGTCGGGGGCGCTGGCCGCGGGAGCCTCGTCTCGATCCCCGCAGGCGACGCGAGCCAGGCGCGCCTCGAGCTCTCCGAGCGACCAGGGCTCGCGCAGGTAGTCCGCGCAGCCCGCGTCCAGGCACTCCGCGAGGGAGCCCGGCGGCCCGGAGGCCAGCACGGGCAGGCGAGGCCGCGGCGCGCCGGAGAGGTCCCATCGCAGGAATCCCAGGGCCGGAGTGACGACGGCGTCGAATCCCTCCGCCTCCGAGGCGGCGGGAAGGGCCCCGATAAAGCAAAAGGAGGACGACGCATCGCCCTCCCCCGCTATCATCGCTCGCGCCAGTTCCTCCCCGCTTCCGACGAAGAGGAACCGCATGTCAGGCCTGGCCCGACGACTCGCTTCCGTCGGTCAGCATCTTGCGCTTGAGCTCCTCGAGCATCAGGTCCGCGCCGCCGCCGGAGGCCTCCAGCTTGGCGAACTCCTTCTCGAGGGACGACGACTGCGATAGGTCGGCCAGCTCTGCCTGGGCGTCGGCCCTGGCCTCGAGCTCGTCGACCTTCTTGGCCATGCGGTCGAAGGTATCGAAGGCGCTCGTGTTGCCGGAGACGCTCGCGAGGGTCTGCTGTATCTTCTGCTGAGCCTCGGCTCGCTTGGCCCGGGCGACGAGTATGTTCTTCTTTCGGGAGGCCTCGTCTATCTTGATCTGCAGCTGCCTCAGGGTCTCCTTGAGCTTCTCTACCGAGGCCTTCTGCGCTTCCCACTGCGGCTTGAGCTGCTGGAAGTAGTTGTCAGACTCCTGCTTGCGGAGGAGGGCCTCCTTGGCCAGGTCGTCGCGGCCGGCCTTGACGGCTATCATGGCCTTGCGCTCCCACTCCTCCGACTGGCGCTTCTGCTCGAGCAGCTCCCGCTCTATCTTCTTCTCGTCGGCGATCGCCATGGCGACGGCCTTCTTGGACTCTATCATCTGCTGGTTCATGTCCACGACCAGCTGGTTGAGCATCTTCTCGGGGTTCTCGGCCTTATTGATCATGTCGTTGATATTGGACGATATGACCGTCTTGAGCCTGTCGAATATTCCCATAGCCTGAGTCCTCCTGCAGTTCAGTCCCGGAACGAGCCGAGCTCGCCGTAATGCCTGGAGAGAGCCAGGCCTATGGAGTCGAGGCCCGCCTCGAACTCGCTCTTGTCCATCGTCTCGTACTCAAGGGTGTCGACCAGGACGATGTCGTTCCCGTCGATGCCGTAGGCCCCGTGGACCATGTCGGTGCCGTTCAGCCTGAGGAGGCGCTCGAAGAGCTCCTCGCGTCTAACCTTTGGCAGTCCCATGACGCGGGCCCGGAGGACGACGATGGGGTCGTCTAAGGTTATGGAGATGCCGGGCAAGCCCTTGCCCGGATCGTCCACGTAGTACGACGAGCCGGAGAGCTCCTCGTACGAAATAGATAGGTCGATGAGATACGACTCTATCTTGGTCATGCCTGCCATGGCTTGCTCCTCGCTCTGGTAAGGGAGAATAGGGCTTCGGCGCCTAGCCCAGGAAGACCTGGCCCGAATTGTCTATGGCCAGGATAGTCTTGCACTCGGAGCAGCGGAAGCGGCCGGGCTTGGCCGCCTTGAGCTTCTTCGTGCAGATGGGGCAGGAGAATATCTTGGGAAAGATGGTCTGCGAGCTGACCTGGGTGCCCTGGTGGAAGTAGGCCGTGGCCTCCTCGAGGTTATCCTTGATATTGAAGAACTGCGAGAAGCCGAGCAGCTGGAAGACCTCGTAGACCTTGGGCTGGATCTCCAGGAGCACGATGTCCCCCGAGCGAGGCTTGACGGCCTTGAGGAAGGCGGTAAAGGAGCCGATGCCCGTGGACGAGACGTAGTTCAGGCCCCCGCAGTTGAAGATGAGCCTGGAGTAGCCAGCGTCTATCGCCTTTCCGACCCGCTTCTGGAAGAAATTGGAGTTATAGGTGTCTATGTAACCCGTTAGGAAGAGCGCCAGGCAGTTCTCGACGTGGTCAATCTTCTGGAGTCTGATCTTGAGGCTATCGTCCTTTTCATCGTCGAAGCCAGGAACGATATCGTTATTAGGCATGTTACTCCTCTTCCATCATGAGGTCTTTTAGCGCATCATCGACCGATTCTAAGATCATCATAGGCTGGCGTCAATGCCCTGTCAAACCGATAGTAGCGCGCGAATCGACCGAATGCAAGTTCGCGACTCCCGTTCGACGTTATTTTCGGCTATTACGGTCGCCTCCATGAGGCCCGTCCGTCGCGGTCACTCCCTAGAGCGCGTAGAGCCCCCTGTCGGCGACCACGACGGCCCCGTTCGTCAGGTCCATGCCCCCGGCGAGCAGCTCCAGGGCGAGGCCGGCTATCTCCCGCGGGGCTATGAGCCCGTCCCGCGGCGAGGCCTGCGCCAGGCGCAGTCTAGTCTCGTCGTCCAGGTACTCGGTGTCGACGAAGCCCGGGCAGACGACGGCGCAGGAGACGCCGCGGCCGCCGAATTCCACGGCTATCGACTTGGCGACGACGCCGAGTCCCGTCTTGGCGGCGGCGTAGGCCGCGTTCATCTTGAAGCCGCGGACGGCGTCGGTCCTGGTGCCGCCGAAAAGGAGGATGCGGCCGAAGCCCCGCGCGGCCATGGCCGAGGCCGCTTCCGTCGCCAAGGCGCCGGGCAAGGCCAGGCAGCCCAGGGCCATGGCTCGCCAGTCGGTCGCTCGCGTCTCCGCGAGGGGCCGGTAATGGAAGGGGCCGTAGGCTACGGCGAGGAGGTCGCAGGCCCGGGCGGCCTCGAGCAGGTCCTCGGGCGGCGTCCCGCCCGCCAGGTCGGCCCGGATGGTAGCCGTTCCCGGCCCCAGGGATGCCGCCAGTGCGGCCAGGCGCTCGCCCGATCTGCCGTGCACGACGAGCGAGGCGCCCGCGGCCGCGAGCGCCTCGGCCACGGCGAGCCCTATGCCGCCCGTGCCCCCTACGACCAGGGCCTTCCTGCCGCCGAGGTTCCCGTCGCCGTATCGATGTTCAGAGCGTTCCATGATGCGTTACTATAGCGCCTAAGCGCCGGAACGTCATGCGTCGAACGTAGCCGCGCGCGCGAAGGAGCGGCGATGGATGAGCCCCGGCTGGATACGTTTCGCGTGGTCCTTTGCGGCGCGGAGGGGCCCCAGAACGTGGGGGCGGCGTGCAGGGCCATGAAGGCCATGGGCCTCGGGCGCCTCTCGCTGGCGGCGTGCCCCTCGTTCGACGAGGTAGCCGTCAGGACCCAGGCCCTGCACGCCTTCGACCTCTACGAGTCGGCCGAGCGCTTCGAGACGCTGCGCGAGGCCCTGGCCGGCTCCTCGCTGGCGGCGGGCTTCACGAGGAGAACCGGTCGCCGTCGCAAGGAGGCCGTCCGCGTCGACGATTTCGCGGCCGGGCTGGCAGGCGCTCCGGGCAGGGAAGTCGCCCTCGTCTTCGGTAACGAGCGTAGCGGCCTATCAGCGGAGGAGCTCGATCTTTGCGACATGGCCGTCTCCATCCCCACGTCGGAGGCATTCCCGTCCCTCAACCTGTCCCACGCCGTGCAGGTTGCCTGCTGGGAGCTCAGGCGAAGCCTCCTGTCGACCCCCTCTCCCGCTACGCAGCAGGCGATTGGCGCGCGGCCCGCGCCCGGTACGCGCTGTGGCCCGACCGCGGCCTCCAGGTCCATGGTCGAGGCTACGGCGAGCCGCATGGCGGACGCGCTAGAGGAGGCCGGGCTCTACCGCCTGGCCGGCCGGGAGGACGCCGAGTCCTTCCTGCGGAGCGTACTGGCCCGGGCCGCCCTAGGCCAGGGCGAGCTCGAGCGCGTCCTCGCCGTTACCGAGCGCCTAGCGGCCCTCTCGCGTAAGCTGACGGCTCCTTGACCGCGCGGGCGAGCGATAGTAGGCTTTGAGCCCGGGCGCTCCGTTCGCCCGAGGGAGACACGCATGGCAAGACGTTTGGCTCTGGCGGCCTTAGCCGCGGT
>CAZNNA010000127.1:278-9139 GCA_964573825.1 uncultured Treponemataceae bacterium | reverse complement strand
GGCGTATAGTACTCCCATGAACCCCTCTCGCGCCAGGGAGCTAGCGCTCCTCCTTACTTCGTGGCCCAGCGTCACCGATTCCGACGGCGAGACCCGCTTCGCCTCTCTCCTCCGCGATTACCTGGCCGCCTGGCCGTACTTCGCCGCCAGGCCCGATGGGCTCAGGCTCGTGCGTACCCTCGACGATGCGCGGGAGCGCTACGCCCTCGTCGCCATCGTGGGCGGCGACGCTCGTGGCGACGACGCTCGTGGCGACGACACTCGTGGCGACGACGCTGGCGGCGACGACGCTGGCGGCGACGACGCTGGCGGGCCCAGGCCCGCGGTCATCCTGACCGGGCATTACGACGTGGTCTCGACGGAGGCCTACGGCGCCCTCGAGCCCTGGGCCTTCGACCCGGACGGCCTCAGGCCTCGCCTGGTAGCGGCGCTCGAGGCCGAGGCGGCCGCCGCCTCAGCTCGGGGCGAGAGCCCGAGCGACGCGGAGAAGCGGGCTCTCCGGGACCTGCGTTCCGGCGACTTCCTACCCGGGCGCGGCCTCCTCGACATGAAGGCGGGCCTAGCCGCGGGCCTAGCCGTCCTCGAGGACTACGCCTCGCGGCTCGAGGGATGCGCAGAGCGGCCCGAGGGCGAGAGGAGCGTTGATTCGGGCGCGCTTATCTTCCTGGCCGTTCCCGACGAGGAAGGAGCGTCGTACGGTATGCGGAGCGCCGTCCGAGCCCTGCCGTGTATCCTGGCGGAGCGTAGGCTCGAGGCGGTCGCGGCCATCAACCTGGACGCCGCGGTCGATCAGGGCGATGGCGCCGAGGCCCGGGCGGTCTTCATGGGAAGCGTCGGCAAGCTGCATCCCTTCGCCTACCTCGTCGGACGGCCGACGCACGCCGGCGCTCCCTTCGACGGCATCAATCCGGCCCTGCTCGCCGCCGAGCTCGTTCGGCGCCTCGAGTGCGCGCCCGGTATCCTCGACGCGGCCCGCGATGCCTCGGGCGACGCTCTTCCTGGCGATGCGCCGCCGCCGCCGACCGTGCTGTATTACCGCGAGCTCCGCGATCGCTACGACGTGACCACGCCGAGCGGAGTCTTCGTATCGCTTAACGCGCTGACCCACCGGGACGGGCCCGCGGCCGTCCTGGCGGCTGTGTCGGGGCTCGCGGCCCGGGCCATGGACGAGGCCCTGTCCACGCTTAGGCGTCGCGCCGAGGCCTACGGGGCGGCCTCCGGGCAGCGCTTCTCGGTACCCGGCCGGGCGCCCCGCGTCGTCGCCTGGGCCGAGCTGGCCTCGGCCGCCCGCGCGGCCGCCCGCGCGGCCTTCGACGAGGCCGTCGCTCGCGCCCGGGACGCCTCCGACGGCATGGGGGCCTTGGCCGCCCTCGTCGAGGCGGCCGCCAGGCTCGCCTCCCTCGAAGGGCCGGCGGCCGTCGTCGGCCTGGCTCCTCCCTACTATCCTCGCGCCGCCCTGCGCTCAGGCGACGCCTGGGTCGAGGCAGCCGTCTCCGAGGCCCTGGCCGGGCTCGCTCCTCCGGCCGGGCTCGCGGGCGGCGCCGCGGGGGCGACCGTCAAGCGTAAGCCCTTCTTCCCCGGTATATCCGACATGAGCTACGTCTATCCGCTCGACGGCGACGAGGAGCGCAGGCTCGCGGCGGAGGCCTGCCCCGTAGGGCTCGACGCCCTGCCCGGGGGCTTCTCCTGCCCCATAGTCAACCTGGGGCCCTGGGGCCGCGAGTACCACCAGCGCCTGGAGCGGGTACACGAGGCGTACGCCTTCTCCGCGCTGCCCGAGGCCGTCGGGCGCCTGGCCTTTAGCCTGCTCGGTAAGCGGCCTACAGGTCCTCGGGCCTGACCCGCAGGCTCAGGCCGGGAAAGATGCCCACGGGCACGGGGCCGCGCAGGTCCGCCACGGATGGCAGGCCGTAGCGGCCGTCATTGAGCGTATACAGGAATACCTCGAGGGTCTCGGGGTTCACTATCCAGTACTCTCGGACGCCGCCGTCCTCGTAGAGCCTGCGCTTCTCGGTCTGGTCCTTCATCGCCGTACCGGGGGACAGTACCTCGATGATGAAGTCCGGGGCGCCCTTGACGCCCTCGTCTATGAGCTTGGATCGATCGCAGACGACGAAGGCGTCCGGTTGTACGACCCTGGTGGCCGCGTCGAGCGGCTCGTCGGGCGCGCAGATGAATACGTCGACGGGCGCGACGTACGGGCGGCATGGCTTCCCGGTAAAAAACGAGTCGAGCTGGGCCGCGATTTGGATCGCCAGTCCCTGGTGGAGGCGCCTGGGAGCCGGGCTCATGGCATAGGCCTCGCCGTCTATGAGCTCCCATCGCTCGCCCTCGGGCCAGGAGCGGTAGTCGGCGTAGGTGAAGGGACGATCCCGCTTGCGAGGGCTCGTACCCGCGACGATTTCCTCGTCCATGGACGTCTCCTTTCCATGAAGAGCGTTCCGCAAGAATCGTTCCGCGGAGAAGCGCATCGCTATGAAGTGTACTACGATTCGGGTAGGCGGCCAATGGGTCGCTATACACTGGTCCCCGCTCCGTAGTATCCTATACCGATAACCGCTACCCCCCTTGAGAGGATACCATGCCGTATACCACCGCCGAGCTACTTGCCCCGGCGGGCAACCCCGAGGCCCTGGACGCCGCCATCGGCGAGGGCGCCGACGCCGTTTACCTCGGCCTTAAGAACTTCAACGCGCGCCTGCGCTCGAGTAACTTCGCCTATAGCCAGTTCGAGGCGGCGGTGGAGACGCTGCACGCCCAGGGGAAGCGCCTCTACGTGACGGTCAACACCGTCTTCGAGCAGCGCGAGGCCGACAGGATGTACCAGTTCCTGCAGTACCTGGAGCGCGTGGGGCCCGACGGTATCATAGTACAGGACCTGGGCGTAGCCAGGATGGCCGCCGAGTGCTTCCCGGCCCTCAGGCTGCACGCCTCGACCCAGATGAACGTGGCGAGCGCCGCGGGGGCAAACCTCCTCTCCAGGGTCGGCTTCAAGCGCGTCGTGCTGGCCCGCGAGCTATCGCTCGAGGAGCTCAGGTCCGTCCGCGCCGAGACCAATATCGAGCTCGAGAGCTTCGTGCACGGCGCCCTCTGCGTGAGCGCCTCCGGGGCCTGCCTCTTCTCCAGCTACCTGGGCGGCCGCTCCGCCAACCGCGGCGCCTGCACCCAGGCCTGCCGCCGGCTCTTCTCCGACGAAGGGCGCGACGGCTACTTCTTCAGCCCCGACGACCTGCAGCTCGTCGAGCGCGTGCCCGAGCTCGTGGAGGCCGGCATAGGCAGCCTCAAGATCGAGGGCCGCATGAAGAGCGCCGAGTACGTAGGCACCGTGGTAGCGGCCTATCGCTACATGCTCGACAACTGGCGCTTCGACCGCGAGCGGGCGGCGGCCAAGGCCGTCTCCATGCTCCAGGGCGACTTCGCCCGCCGCAAGACCACCTTCTGGTTCGACGGGACCGCCGCTCCCGACTACATACGGCCGGAGCAGGCCGGCGGCACCGGCATTGCCCTGGGCAAGGTCAAGGTCGTGCGCGTCTTCGACGAGAAGCGCTGGCTGCTCGTCCGCGGCTTCGAGGGCGTGGCCGAGGGCGACTCGATACGCATCCACGCGCACGGCGACGCCGGGCGGACCACCGCCCGCGTACGCGGCGTCATGGACAAGCCCGAGGGCCTCTACCTGCAGGCGGACGGCGAGTACGGCCCCGAGGACGAGGTCTACCTCATCCAGACCAAGTCCATGGCACGGCGCTATAAGCCCGTCCTGCCGGCCTCCCTCGCGCGCTACCACGCCTTCCCGAGCTTCGACAGCGCCCCGAAGCCTTCCTTCCCGGCCATACCCAAGGATCGACTCGCGGTCCTGCCGGACGGCCTCTACGCCATGGTCAGCCGCGTCCAGGATCTCCATACCCTGCTCGCCGATAGGCCGGAGAAGGCCCTGCTCAGGCTGTCGCGCAAGAACGCCGAGCTCCTGCGGCGCCACGAGAAGGAGACGCCCTTCAAGCGCGACTCCCTCATCCTCTGGCTGGAGCCGTACTTCCCCCAGGCCGACGCCGCCTGGCTCGCCGAGGAGCTCGACTACTGGATCTCTCGGGGGCAGCGCCTCTTCGTGGCTAATAACCTTGGGCACCTGGCCCTGCTCAAGGGCCGCGACGTCAACGTCATAGGCGGGCCCTGGCTCTACGCCTTCAACGGCTGGGCCGCGGCCTTCGTACTATCGAACGGCGCCGATTTCCTCATGCCGCCCCTGGAGATATCCAAGCAGGCCTTCGGCCGCCTCGCGGAGACGGTGCCGGGAAAGAGCCTCTTCCCCGTCGTCTTCGCCTATCCCCAGCTCTTCACCGTACGCGCCGACCTCGGCGAGCGCTTCTCGCTACGCTTCTTCCGCGACCGCGAGGGCGACGAGTACGAGCTGGTCTCATCGCCCGACGGCTCGGTCGTCATACCGCTCAAGCCCTTCTCCCTCGTCGACCGCGTGCCCTTCATCCGCAAGGACGGGGCCACGAAGTTCCTTATCGACATGAGCTTCGTCGAGCTGCGCAAGCAGGTCTACAAGCGCGTCATGGCCGCCGCGCGGGACGGCGTCGTGCTGCCCGATACCGGCCGCTTCAACTGGAAGGACGGCTTCTGGAACCCCGAGGAGGAGAAGCCCGCCAGGGCCGCGGATTCCGGCATCCGGGGCCGCGCCGGAGGCGCTTCGGGAGGCGGCGCGGCGGGCAAGCCAGGCGCGAACGGCGCCGCCGGCGACGCGGACAAGCCCGAACGGCCGGTCGACCGGCGCTCGCCCAAGGTAGACCGCCCCGGGCGCGGCGGTCCGGCCTGGAAGCGTCGGCTCGCCGAGCGCGCCGCCGAGGAGCGCGGCCGGGAGCGCTCGCGGGGCTCGGCCGGCACGAGCGCCAACAGGCCCGCCTCGCGATCCAAGGACTCCCGTCCCAAGGATGCGCGACCCAAGGATTCCCGCTCGGGGCCGCGTAAGCCTCGCTAGGAATTTTTCGCCTCGCGCCTTGGCCAAGCATAGACTTCCTCGTATACTATCCCCTAGGCGCCTATGGCGCGCCTCGGGGGTGGTATGATAGACGAGAAGGACCAGGGCGGCATCGTCCTCTACGACGACGGCGATCATCGCTTCATATGGCTCGGCGCCGATTCGACCGGCAAGCGCGGCGTCGTCCAGACCATGCAGTACCTGATCATCGACAAGGGGCGCGGCGTCCTCCTGGATCCGGGCGGGGTCCATCTCTTCCCTCGCGTCGTCGCCGCGGCGAGCCGCTACATAGCCCTGGATCGCATCGATACCATCTTCTTCTCGCACCAGGATCCGGACGTCTCGAGCGGCATAGCCCTCTGGCTCGGCGTGACCCAGGCCAAGATCTACATAGCCGAGCTATGGATACGCTTCATACCCCACTTCGGCATAGTCGACCAGGCGCGCATAGCGCCCATAGAGAAGGCAGGCCCGGCCTTGCGCCTGCCGTCCGGGGCCGAGCTCGCCTTCGTGCCCACGCACTACATGCACTCGCCCGCCGCCTACTCGCTCTACGACCGCAGGGCCGGCATACTGTTCACGGGCGACGTGGGCGGGGCCGTCTTCCCCGACGGCGAGGAGACGCCCTTCGTCGACGACTTCGCCTCCCACGTACGCTACATCGAGGGTTTCCATAAGCGCCTCATTGCCTCGAACGCCGTGGCCAGGCGCTGGGTGGACAACGCGCGACGCCTCGGCCCGGCCATGATAGCGCCCCAGCACGGCGCGGTGTACCGGGGCCAGTCCGTCGGGGCCTTCCTCGACTGGCTAGCCGCCCTCCGCTGCGGCCTCGACGACGTCGAGGCCCTCTACAGGATGTAGCGCCGTGGACGAGTCAGAGCGCGGCAATTACGCCGGGGCGATCGCGAGCTTCGCGGCCGGCTTCAACAAGGGCGTGGTCCTATCGTCGGTCACCCGCCACTCCCTGGAGATACTCGGGGAGTCCATGGGCCGCATCGAGGCGGGCCTGTCGAGCGTGGTGGCGGCCTTCGAGGAGATCAGGGCGACGAGCGGCTCCACCGCGTCCAACGCCGAGCGCATCGACGCCATGATGGCCGAGGTCCTGGCGGGCAACGAGGGCCTGGACTCGGGCATAGAGGCCAGGATGGGCGACGTGGACCGCGGCCTGGCGGTGGCCAAGGACCTGGGCTCCATGTTCACCGGGCTCAGGGAGAAGACCGCGGCCGTCTCCGGCATCACCGGGGCCATCCAGGACGTCTCCGACCGGACCAACATCCTGGCGATCAACGCCTCCATCGAGGCGGCCCGGGCGGGCTCCGTGGGCAAGGGCTTCCGCATCATCGCCAACGAGGTCCGGACCCTGGCCGGGCAGACGAGCGACTTCGCCAAGGACATAGAGACGAGCCTCGGGGAGCTGTCCGCCTCCGTCGGCTCCATAGTCGCGCGCATGGACGAGTTCGTGCAGATATTCACGCGCTTCAGCGAGGCCTTCTCGGAGGTTCGCGCCAACTCCGGCGAGAACGCCGAGAGCGCCCGCCAGGCGGGGCGCCTCCTCGCGCAGATATCGGGCGCCCTCAAGGAGGAGACCCAGGCCCTGGGCGACGGGCTCGACTCCCTGGAGGCCATATCCAACAGCGCCAAGGATACCCACGCGGTGTTCGGTGCCCTGCAGAAGAGCCACGACTTCCTCGATACCCTGCTCGATAAGAAGGACTCGTGAGCCGTCGTCCCCTCGCCGTCATCACGGACGACCGCTTCGGTTCCAGCTCCGAGGAACGGGCCGTGCTCGACCCCCTGGGCGTCGAGCTACGCGTGGCCGACTGCCGTTCCTCGGCCGACGTGGCGCGCGCCTGCGCGGAGGCCGACGCCGTCCTCGTCAACCTGGCTCCCGTCGACGCCGCCGCGGTCGCTGCCATGGGGCGCTGCCGCGTGGTGTCGCGCTACGGCGTGGGCCTCGATAACGTCGACGTAGCGGCCTGCGCCGCCCGGGGCATGGCCGTGGCCAACGTGCCCGGCTACTGCGACGCCGAGCTGGCGGAGCACGCCCTGGCCCTGCTCCTGGCCCTCTGCCGGGGCGTGCCCGAGCGCGACGCCGCCGTCCGGGCCGGGCGCTGGAACGTGCCCGCCCCTCAGCGCTCGGTGGCCGGCTCCGTCGTGGGCGTCGCGGGCTTCGGAGGCGCCGGCCGCGCCTTCGCCCGGGCGGTCCTCGGCCTCAGGCCCTCCCGCATCCTGGCCTGGAGCCCGAGCCTCGATCAGGCCAAGCTCGAGGCCGCCCTGGGACGGGAAGCCGCCGGGCTCGGCGTGGAGCTGAGCGCGGTATCGTTCGACGAGCTCCTGGCCGCCTCCGACTGCCTGTCGCTGCACCTGCGCCTGACCCCGGAGACCGCCGGTATCGTCGGCGAGCGGGCCCTGGCGCGCATGCGGCCCGGCGCCCTCCTCGTCAACACGGCGCGCGGCGGCCTCGTCGATTCCCCGGCCCTGGCCCGCGCCCTGGCCTCCGGCCGCCTGGGCGGCGCAGGCCTCGACGTCCTGGACGCCGAGCCGCCGCCGCCCGGCCATCCCCTCCTGTCCGCCCCGAACGTCGTCCTCTCCGATCACTCCGCCTATCGCTCCGAGCGCTCCCTTGCCGAGCTCAGGCGCCGCTGCGCCGAGAACGCCGCCCGGGGGCTGGGGCTCCTGGCTTAGGGGAGGCGCGGGCCCGGCGATCCTCCGCGCCGTCGGGCGGGCTCGTTCGGCGGGGCAAAAAAAACTTGATCAAGACGCGTGTATAGTTTATAATCATTATATATTTGTCATCTCTTCCGCGTTAAAAAAAGGATGGACCGCTATGCCGAGGCGCATGACGCTTGTCCCGTTAACCCTCCTCCTCGCCTTGCTCGCCGAGGCCGGGGCCCAGACCGTCGATTATCGCCAATACCAGTCCATGGAGTCCATGCGCGACTTCTACGAGCAGAAGGTGCTGGATAACGTGCTCTATCGCTCGATCGAATTCCTCGATCCCGCCCAGAGGCCCATGCCCGGCTTCGAGGCGTACCACGAGAGCGACGTCTACGAGATCGGCCGTTCCGGCGACGCCGGGGAGGCGAGCTGGCTGGGAACGCTCAGGACCGGCGCCAAGCTCAACATAGCGCTTACCGATCCCGCCTCGCTGGCGAACAGGCTCGGCGGCGGAGACCTCGGGGCGTACCTTTCGCCTTCGGTCCTCCAGCTCTTCCTGCTGGCGAAATTCAGCTTCCTATCCGAGCCCACCGGCTACGCCCCGGTGCTCGAGATCCCCTTTCCCTATATGATGGCCTCGGAGCAGTCCGCCGTGGAGCTGCTGCCCGGGCTATCCCTCTCCCTGGGAGACCCGACCAAGCCGACCCTGCAGGCCAGCGTCGGGCATTCCTTCTTCATGGAGGGTAGCGAGGGCATCTCGCCGGCCTTCGCCTCCATCGATCCGACCACGGTCTTCGACCTGCGCTCGCCCGCCCTCGGCGGCTTCTTCCAGCTCGTTCGCAGCGGCGACGCCTCGGCCCTCGGGGAACTCGGCTCGCTCGATTTCTTCCGCTACGGCTTCATGGGTAACCTCGGTTGGCTCTTCAGGCTCATGGGCGATAGCCGGCCTTTCTTCGAGCTGCTCAAGGCCGTCAGGCGCCAGCCGAGCGGCACCGACGGCATCGCCACGACGACGCTCGGCTTGCGGCGACTCTTCGGCTTCCTGGACCTCGATTACTCCTACGACCACGGCGAGGCCCTGGAGGCCAGGACGGACTGGTGGAGGGTCGGGCTGGACCTTAGGCTCGATCGGGGCGACGCCTATTCCTCGGTCTATCGGACCATGGCCGTACTGAGGGGAGGGCTCTGCTATAGCAACGTCGACGGCCTGCCGGGAATCTTCCTC
>CAZNNA010000127.1:0-268 GCA_964573825.1 uncultured Treponemataceae bacterium | reverse complement strand
ACAAGCCCTTCCTGGACGTACGGGGCCTCGGGTGGTACGTCGAGCTGAACCTGCAGAACCCCTTCATCCAGACGCTCGACTGGTTCCACGTCTTCCTCATGGTCAACCTGGCCGTGCTGCAGAGCCTCAACGGGGACGAGAGCGGCTACGAGTCGACCCAGCGGGACATAGAGGAAAAGATCGAGGAGATGTCGGCCCGCGAGGCGTCCGGGGCCTACCGCAGCAAGCTCTTCGACAGGCTGACCATCGGCTACGAGCTCAACCGCCC
>CAZNNA010000126.1:0-9321 GCA_964573825.1 uncultured Treponemataceae bacterium | reverse complement strand
ACCGCTACCACGCGCCGCGGAGCACCGGCGCTTGCGTTTCAGGCGCAACAACCTTTGGGGAACTATATATGGTTTATTAGAAACGGGGCAGGAAGTAAGTAAGGCCCGCCTACGCGCGCCAGGTACTGGAGCGAGTACCCCGCATCGTCATCCCTGACGTACCCGTCGGTGGAACCTACGGGCATTAGAGGCGCGCGCGTCCATGCGCGCGCTGCAGGGAGTACTCGCAGCGAGCCAAGGTCGCGCCGGTAAGCATTTCCTCTAATTTGGAAGACATTCCACTATGCGGGAGACTACCCGTCCAGGCCCTAGGCGGTATGGCGACAGCGCAGCAGGGCGTACGGGGACGCTCGACGTCAGGGATCGATGTCCTTAAGCTATTGATATTGAGTGATTACTGACTATAATTTCAATAAATGAACCGCCATATCAACTATTGATTTTTTCTCTTGCTTAAACCCCTACTGCCATATACTATTGCCAAACGTTCCGCGAGGAGGTCCCGATGGGATTCGAGACTCTGATGGGCGACGAGGCCATAGCGCTCGGAGCCGTGCACGCCGGCCTGGGAGGCGCCTTCGCGTACCCCGGTACGCCGTCGACCGAGATAATGGAGAGCCTGCAGGACCTGGCGGAGCGCCAGGGCGCGGGCGGCCTCTCAGGCGTGGCCGAGGCCTTCACGGCCCAGTGGTGCTCCAACGAGAAGACGGCATACGAGAGCGCCTTGGGCGCGTCCTTCGCCGGCAAGCGAGCGCTCGTATCCATGAAGCACGTCGGCCTCAACGTGGCGGCCGATCCCTTCGTCAACTCGGCGCTACTCGAGATACACGCGGGCCTCGTCGTCGTCGTGGCCGACGACCCGGGCATGCACTCGTCCCAGGACGAGCAGGATAGCCGATGGCTGGCGGACTTCGCCCGCGTGCCGTGCCTGGAGCCGGCCGACCAGCAGGAGGCCTACGACATGACGCGCGAGGCCTTCGAGCTGTCCGAGCGACACGGCCTGCCGGTCATGGTACGCGTGACGACGAGAATGGCCCACAGCCGCGGCGCCGTAAGGACGGCCGAGGCCCTGCCGCAGGCCCCGCTCCGCAAGCCCGAGCCGGGCCTGGACTGGGTGCTCATGCCCGCGGTAGCCAGGCGGCGTTGGCACGCCCTCCTCGAGAAGGGCGCCGCCCTGGCGGAGCGGAGCGAGGCAAGCCCGCGCAATCCGCTGGCCTCGGGCGACCGCCGCCTCGGCGTCATCACCGCCGGACTCGCTCGCCAGTACTACCTTGAGAACCTCGGAGACCTCGTGGCCGCGCGCGGCTCGGCGCCGACCCACCTGCACGTCGGCTTCTATCCCATGCCCGAGAAGCGTATCCGCGACCTCTACGAGGCCTGCGACGAGGTCCTCGTCCTCGAGGACGGCTACCCCTATATCGAGCGCCTGCTCCGGGGCATAGCCGCCCCTGGTAAGCGCATCATCGGGAAGGCCTCGGGCGAGGTGCCTATCGAGGGCGAGCTCGACCCTGACAACGTCCGCGCGGCCCTGGGGCTTCCCGCCAGGCCGCTCCTGCCGACTCCCGCCGTCGCGCTGCCGGGACGTCCGCCCCAGCTCTGCCAGGGCTGCCCGCACGCCGACAGCTTCTCCGCCCTCAAGGAGGCTCTCGAAGGCAGGGGCATGAGCGCCGTCATGGGAGACATCGGCTGCTACACCCTCGGGGCGCTCAAGCCCTACGAGGCCATCCAGACCACCGTGGACATGGGCGCGAGCGTCGGCATGGCGCGCGGCGCGGCCGCCGTAGGCCTCGGCCCGACCGTCGCGGTCATAGGCGACTCGACCTTCTACCACTCGGGCCTGCCTAACCTCGTTGACGCGGTGAGCCACCGTACGCCGGTCACCGTCGTCATCGTGGACAACGGCACCACGGGCATGACCGGCGCCCAGCCTACCATCATGCCCTCGAGCAGGCTCACGGGCGTCGTAACCGGCCTGGGCGTCGAGCCTGGGCACGTACGCGTCCTACGCGCCCATAGGGCCGACCACGAGGCCAACGCCAAGGCCATAGGCGAGGAGCTCGACTACGCCGGGCCCTCGGTCGTCATCATGGTGCGCGAGTGCCTCGAGGCCCTCAAGAAAGCGAGGAAGGCGTGAAGTACGACATAGCGCTCCGCGGCGTCGGCGGCCAGGGCGGCATATCCATATCGGTCATCGTGGCCAAGGCCGCCATGGCCGAGGGCCTCAGGGTCAAGCAGTCGGAGGTCCACGGCATGAGCCAGCGGGGAGGAGAGGTCTCGGCCTTCCTTCGCATCTCCGACGCGGAGCCCGCGAGCCCCATGATACCCAAGGGCTCGGCCGACCTCGTCCTGTCCTTCGAGCCCCTCGAGGCCCTGAGGGCCCTGCCCTGGCTCGAGGCTACCGAGGGCCGCGTGGTGACCGCGTCGACCCCGGTCAAGAACATAGGTAACTATCCCGACCCCGAGGCCGTGCTCGCCGAGCTCCGCGCGCTCCCTCGCTGCGACATCGTGGACGCCGACGCCCTGGCCCGGGAGGCTGGTAACCCGAGGACCGCCAACGCCGCCCTCGTCGGGGCCGCGGCCCGCTACCTGCCGCTAAGGCCCGAGAGCCTCGAGGCGGCCCTGCGCGAGCAGTTCGCCGCCAAGGGCGAGGCCGTCGTCGGGGCCAACCTCAAGGCCTTCAGGCTGGGGATGGGGAGCGGCGCTGAGCGTTGACGCCTAGCCTGAAGGGCTCCGGGAAGCCTCGGGCGCTATAAGCCTTGCCCTGGTTGCGTGAACGCAGCCAAGGCAAGGCTTTTTTTATTTGTAGAGTTACCGCCTACCTGTCATGAGGATTATGGATCGAGCTCGGCGCCGAGCCATAAGAACGACGGGGAATGGTTAAAGGTAAAATAAATATAGACATATCGATAGAATCGTGTTAGTTTTGACGCTAATAAGACAATAATGTCTATAAAAACTCATGTGACTATATAGACAAATATGTATCTAATACTTGTGGTTATATTAACTTGTACTGTTATTAATACTTCTCATTTGCATTGAAGGGAGCAGGGATGAAGCAGTATTTCGGCGGATGCGACGTAGGTTCCACCTATACGAAGACGGTTATCGTGGATGAAAAGGGCTCGATGGTGGCTAGCGAGACCCTGCGCAGCAAGATCAATAGCGAGCAGAGCGCCCTGGCCGGCCTCAACGCCGCCCTAGCCAAGGTGCCCGGCCTTACGTCCCTGGACGACCTGGCCTACCTCGTGGGCACGGGCTACGGCCGTAACAAGGTGCCGCAGGCCGACGAGAATATCTCCGAGATCAGCTGCCACGCCATGGGCGTCCACGTGACCGATCCCTCCGTTCGGGCGATCATAGACATCGGTGGCCAGGACGTGAAGGGCATAGCGATCGCCGCGGACGGAACGGTCAAGAACTTCGCCATGAACGATAAGTGCGCCGCCGGTACCGGCCGGTTCTTCGAGTCCATGGCCGGCGCCTTCGAGCTTTCTCTGCCGGAATTCTCGCGCCTATCGCTCGAGGCCAGGAACGTCATTCCCATTACGGCCCAGTGCACCGTCTTCGCGGAGAGCGAGGTCATAACGCTCGTAGGGGAAGGTAAGCCGCGCGAGGACATAGCCGCCGGCATCCAGCTCGCGGTGGCCAAGCGCTGCTTCGTCATGGCCAAGAAGGCCGGGGCGAGCGATAGCATCACCTTGACCGGCGGTTGCGCCAAGAACGAGGGCCTTAAGGCCGCGATCGAGCGCGTCCTCAAGATCAAGGTGATTAGCCTGCCCGTCGATCCCCAGCTGATGGGCGCCCTGGGCGCGGCCGAGTACGCCCGCAAGAAGGGCCTCGGCAGGAAGGCCGCCGGTACGGCGAGCCTCGGCACGGTCGGTTCCGGCTCGGCCGGAGCCTCCAAGGCGGTATCCTATGCTGACGCTCGTTAAGGTCCTGGCGATAGCCATCGCCGCCCTCTTTACCATCTACTTCTTTAACCTGGACATGAAGCTCGTGGCCGTCATCTACACGGCCCTGGGCAAGCGTTTCGACGCGATGAATCGAGACGATAAGCTATGAGCGAAGGCAAGCGCGAAGGCTCGGCGACCATCCTGGCCGTGGCGGGCAAGGGGGGCGTCGGCAAGACCTCCCTTTCCGCCTCGCTCGTCAGGCTGCTCGTGGAGCGATTCCCCGGAAAGCGAATCCTGGCCATAGACGCCGATCCGGCGGTCGGGCTCTCGACCGCCCTCGGCATCGAGCCCGCGAGCACCATAGACGACGTACGCAGGCTCATCATAGCAAGCGTAGAGGACGGCGACACCCGCGACGCCGTCGAGCTCCTCGGGGAAGCCCGCTACCGTATCCTGGACGCCCTGGTGGAGCGCGACGGCTTCGCCTTCCTGGCCATCGGTCGACCGGAGTCCCAAGGCTGCTACTGCTCGGTCAATACCTACCTGCGGGAGGTGATCAGCCTCCTGTCCAAGGAGTTCGACTACGTCGTCATCGACGGCGAGGCGGGTATCGAGCAGGTCAATAGGCGCGTCATGGAGAAGGTCTCGCACCTGCTCCTCGTTACCGATCCGAGCCGCAAGGGTACGCAGGTCATCCGGACGGTCAAGCGCGTGGCCGACGAGCTCGTCATGTACGAACGGCTCGGGGTCGTCGTCAACCGCATGAACGACCAGTCGCTCAAGGGGCTGCTCGACGTAGGAGACCTACCCATCGTCGCCTATATCCCCGACGATCCCAACCTGGCTCGCTTCGACGTGCAAGGCAGGAGCGTCATGGAGCTCCCCGGGGAGACCGCGGTCGTCAAGGGCGCCGCCTCGGCCTTGAGGGGCCTGGGTATCATCTAAGGCTCAAGGAGAACCCATGAAGGATCTACAGCACCTTTTATATTTCGAGAGCCTACTCGACGACGCCAACAACGAGCTCGTGAGGCGGGCCAAGGACGAGGGCAGGCTGGCGCTCGGCTATACCTGCTTCCATATGCCGGAGGTCCTCCTCAACCTGGACCGGTGCTTCTCGCTCCGTATGCGCGCTCCCAAGACGGGCTCGATGGACATAGCGACCTACTACATGTCCAACTACACCTGCGAGTACTGCCGGGCCCTGCTCGAGCGGACCATAGAGGGCGGCTACGGCTTCCTCGACGCCCTCTGCGGCGTCGACGCCTGCGCCCAGATGAACCGCTGCATGGAGAACATCAAGGTCCAGGGTCTCATAGACAAGCCCGGCTTCTTCGTCAGCCACGTCGACGTCCCCTGCAAGGTGGACGAGGGCGCGGTTCCCCATTACAGCCAGCAGCTCAGGCTCAAGGTCCTCGAGCCCCTGGCCCGCAATTACGGCGTGGACGTGTCCGACGCGGCGATACGCAAGGCGGTGGCGGAGCACAACGAGGTCTGCCGCATCGTCACCGAGATAGGAGAGATGAGAAAGGAACCTAATCCGCGCGTCACGGGCTACGAGTTCCACCTCATGAACCTCGTGAGCTACGCCTGCCCCAAGTACCTCGTCGTCGATAGGCTCCGGGAGACCCTCCGGGAGCTCAAGGCCCGGGAACGCGACGAGGCCTCGCAGTACCGGGCCCGCGTCGTGCTCGTCGGGAGCGAGCTGGACGATCCCGACATGACGAGGCTCATCGAGGACTCGGGAGCCCTCATCGTCATGGATCGCTTCTGCTTCGGCTCGATGCCCGGCCGCCAGGAGATCGCGCTCGCGGACGGCGAGCCGGCCCTGGAGCAGGTCTGCCGCCAGTACCTGGAACAGAGCCAGTGCCCGCGCTACGTCAGCAAGGAGAAGAAGGAACAGCGCTGGCACTTCATACGCGACGCGGCCCGCGAGTACGGCGCCGACGGCGTCATCTACGAGCAGATCAAGTTCTGCGACTACTGGGGCTACGAGCGAGCGCTCGCGAGCCATATCATGAGCGAGGAATTCGGCATACCCACCCTATCGGTAGACAGGCCCTACCTGTCCCGTAACTCCGGCCAGCTCCGCACGCGGGTACAGGCCTTCGTGGAGAGCCTCGAGATCAAGCGCCTGGACCGGGAGGCGGAAGGCCTGGAGATAGGAGCCGCGCGATGAGGCAGGGAACGAAGAGGCCCAAGGGCCTAGGAAACCTATACAACGGCAAGATGGCGCTCAGGCGCCGCGAGTGGCGCGGCGTCAGGGATACGCTCTTCGACTTCGGCTGCTGGCTCAAGACCTGGGGCAACCTGATGCTCTTGAGCCTCCAGTATCCTACGCAGCTCGTGAAGTGCCTCTTAACCTATCGCTGGATGGCAACCTACCTATCGACGCCCGCCTTCATGGACAGGCATACCCTGGGGCTGCGCGGGGCCGAGCTACGAATGTGCTACAGGCAGTTCTGGACGATGACCTCGGCCAGCATCGACATCATCAAGACCATACTCGGGGCCGACGAGCGGCTCAACGGCAAGAGCCGCCGGGCCAAGGCCAGGAGCGAGCGCATAGTGCTCTTCGACGAGATGATGCCCATCCAGATCATGGCCGGCTTCCCGAACCTGAAGGGCTTGGCCATTCAGATGATACCGGTCTTCCTGGCCGGCGAGATAGACCAGCAGGCCAACCTGCCGTACATAGACGCCATAGAGAACTACGGCCTGCCCGCAGACGTCTGCCCGCTCCCCGCCTGCGAGGCAGGCTGCGCCGTGGTCGGCGACTACCCGAGGCTCGGCAAGTGCCTGGTCTCCAGCAGCATGCCCTGCGACGGATCCCTCATGACCAGCTCCTTCCAGGATCGGTACTTCGGCCTACCCACCTATCCCCTGTCGCCGCCCGTACGCTTCAACGAGGAAGAGGTCCAGGCCTACGCCGTCAAGGACATCAAGGCCTGCATCCGCTTCATAGAGGAAGAGACCGGAGAGACCTTCGACTGGGACGCCTACTTCTCTGTGATGCGCCGCTATAACGAAGAGACCGAGTACATGCTCAAGAAGTGGGACGTCAACTGCACCGACTATCCCCAGGTCTGCGGGCCGGCCCTGGCCCTTCACCGAATGTTCGCCTTCCAGATAGCCGGTAGCATGGACCCTCGCTTCCTCGCCAACGACAAGGTCGTCTACGAGATGATGATGAAGCAGTACGAGAAGGACAGGGCCGCCGATCGCAAGCCCCGCTACCGCGCCCTGGTCTGGTCCTGCCCGGCCCACTATTACTCAAACTTCTCTTACTGGGCCCAGAACTGCTGGGGCATCAAGGTGCTCGTGGACATGGAGTGCATGCTGTCCCACCATATGTTCGACGTCGAGGACAAGGACGCCTCCCTCGTCGACCTGGCCAAGGCCTACGAGCGCATGTCCATGCGCAGCCACACCAACGGCGGGCACTCCAACGTGCTCGAGGAACTGTGGCGCATGTGCAAGAAATTTAACAGTAACATGGTCATCATGTATAACCACGTCTCCTGCAAGACCATGGCCGGCCTCCAGGGGCTCTTCGAGGAGCAGGCCCGGGAGCGCGGCATTCACCTCATCTGGGTGGAGCACGACCTCTGCGACCGCAGGACCGCCTCGCGCAAGGACATGCGCAACCAGGTCAACCGCTACATGACGACGGTGTTCCAGGACGAGCCGCTCGACGCCTCGCTCGTCGACTACGACGACGACCTGACCTGGTAGGACGGGAGCGCGCCTATGAGGCTCTACGACGGTCTCATCCGGGAGGCCCTCGCCGCCCTCGAGCACTGCGAGCCCGGCATGTCCGGCGGGCCGAGGACCCTGGCGCTCGGCGGGCCGGCCTGGCCACGGGCCGAGAGGAACGAGCTGCTCCTGGCCTCGGACGCCGCCCTCGAGCTCGGGGGCGGTAAGAGGCCGGCGGTCGCCCTGACCCTGGTCACCTCCGACCCCGGGCTCTTCGAGCCCGGCAGGCTAGGCCTCTACGGCCCCGACCTCTCCGAGCTAGGGCCGACCGCCGCCTTCGCCCGCGTGGTACTCGCGCTGGCCGATTTCAGCGACGTTGGCGCCACTCTCGGCGGCGACGAGCGGGCCAGGTCAGACGAGGACCTCTACCACGCCGTAAAGGACCTGGAGCTGGCCCCCTACGAGCTCAGGCTCCAGGGCTGCATGTCGCGCCTCTCCGCCTTGGATCACCGGGAGGAGCTCCGCGTCGGCAAGGCCGCCCTGGCGCAAGGCCTCGGGCTCGAGGCCCTCGGCAACGCCTACGCCGAGGCCTACCTGGCCGTTCCCCGCGCTAGGGCCGTCAGCGTCTTCCTTTCCTCCGTCGACCTGCCCTGCCTCGGCCTCCTCTCGGGTCTGGCGCGAAGGGCACGTGACATCACCATGGCCCTGAACGCCGTCGTATCGGGCATGGGCTCGGACTGCGGTTCCTGCCGCCTTAAGCCCCTCTGCGACGAGGTCGAGGGGCTCAGGGAGCTGCACTTCGGGAGGCGGGGAACAAGCTCATGAAGAAAATATTGAACTATGAAGCCTGGATGGTCGGAAGAACGGACCATCCAGGCAAGAAATCCAGAAAGAGATTATAGGTTAACAAACGGATCTCTGCTGTTAATGATAGATAGAGCCTCGAGGCTTATCTCGGCTCCCGCCCAGCTATTGTCATCTAGGCGAACCGCGAATATCACCTTGGAGGGATCCGCGTCAAGCTGCCCATACACTATATAGGTGACTCGGTCATAAGAGAAGCCAAGGCTAAAACCGAAAAGCATCTGTAAGACGTCATCTGTCGTATAGTCCTGATCACGCCCTACTGATCCAGCCGATCCCCTTGATACTTCATCTTCCAAGCTTCCATCCCCGTTCGTGTCATACGGAGCGATGGTCGTGAAGGTCGGATAGATCTGGTGACATACTATGTACGAAGCGCCTAGGCCCTTGGCGCCAGAGTGGGTGATGGTAAAGTTAATGTTTTCTGCTTGTTTGGCATCGTCTGACCAAACAGAGCAACTCGTTGTTTCAACTACTTCCTGTATTCCCCTGTCTATGGTTATTTGGTCCCGCAACCCGGCTGGGCCGTATCCCGGGTAGAATAGTAGATCCAAGCCAGCCTTAATTATGAAGTGGTTGATACCTGCCCTTGCACCAATCCTATAATGGCTCGTCCCCCCATTCGCGCTCATGCCCGCCGCGCCGCCCGAGGGTATGAAGTATGGATCCGCGGCGCTTCCAAGGTTCCTCGGGGTATTGTAGACGAGGAGCGTTTTAAACCTAGAAGAGACGGTGAATGACGTAGTGGCTCCAGGGCCGTCGCCCATAGTCCCGACGCAGGAGAATCGACCCGAGATTTCCTTGGTTTGATCGCTATACGAGTCTATGATGAGCTCAGTTGAAGTAATACTGTTGTAGCTCATGAATA
>CAZNNA010000125.1:0-9328 GCA_964573825.1 uncultured Treponemataceae bacterium | reverse complement strand
GCCGCACCGACCCGGCCATCGTCCTGCTGACGCCCGGCGTCTTCAACTCCGCCTCGAGCCCTCTCAAGGCCGGCATACACATAGACTTCAGGCTCGAGGCTCCCGGTATAGCCTTCATATCCACCACGGTGGAATCCTCGATGGGCGCAGGCCTCATAGCCGCGGGTGACTACTCGCAGGAGCTATCGGAGATTCGCGGCGGCTGGTACGTCTTCAACGCCATCTGTTCCGTATCGATGCTGACCAAGCGCCTTACGTCCATACCCGCGACGGGAAGCTTCGTCGTCGATATGTCGACCGACTACCTCTTCGGCGTAGACGTCTACAAGAAGGGCGCCGCCTATCGCGTCCTGGCCGAGCTCGGTTATCGCGCCATGACCAAGACCTATACCGACGGCAAGAAGGACGGCCTCGGCGCCGTCGTCCTGGGGGTCCAGGTGAACGCCGACGTCACTCGCGACATCGCCGTCAGGGCAGGCCTCGATAGCGGCGTCTACGTCTACGGTACCGACGAGATGGCTGGCCACGGACCCGCCCCTACGGCCTTCATGTTCAACGCCGGCCTCGGCGTCATCATGCGCTTTCCCAAGCAGGAGAGTTGAGGGTTCCGGTATGAACCTTATTGATGGATCGCAGTTATTTCTCGGCGATACGAGCAGTTAAGGCATAAAAGATGAAAAAACGTACAAGTTGATAGTAATTACTTATTATATAAATACATGACAGGCAGGCTCCTACAATCTTCGTATCAGAGCCCTGGATTAGTACGATGAGCCGCCGGAGGTTCGAACTCCGTACCCACGCCTTAAAAGGGCGTTGCTCTACCGAGTGAGCTAGCGGCTCGTGGGACGACGCTGAACATACCCTCCGACGGGCGGACGTGTCAACGCCGCCCGCGATGGGCTAATAACGGAACTCGAATCCGGCGACCAGGTTGAAGACGGGGCGGGCGCCAGGCTCCAGGCCCAGCTCCCGGCCGTGCATGGCCAGCGAGAAGGTAAAGGCCTGCAGGTCTATGCCGAAGCCCGCGGCGGGCAGCGCGTCATCGATACCGGCCCGCAGGCAGAGTATGTCGAGCAGGCGCAGCTCCGCGCCGAGCCTAACATTGAGGATGGGGTTGCGCGGCACCGGTGAAAAAAGATCGAGGATATCGACGTAATCGAGCAGCAACGTCACCTCGGCGCCCAGGAAAGCAAGGAAATCGAAGCGCGGCATGTAGGCCACGCCGAAGGCCAGGTCGGCCGGCACGAGGCCGCCGACGGTCGTACCGGAAGCTGGATTCTCCGTGAACGCCGCGTAGCTAGCGTAGCTGGTGGTCATGGCGGGCGAGTAGGCGTCGCGCATGACGAGCCCCAGCGATACCATGTCGTCGTAGGTCCACAGGAGGCCCGCGTCGAAGCCGAGGCCCGAGGTCATCGCGAGGGGGCTATCGAGCAAGGCTCCCGGGTTTGCCGTCAAGGCCATGATATCGGTCAGGGAAGCGGTCTTGCCCACGGTCGCCCGTATGAAGCCCTTGGGCATCAGTCCCATATCGAGGGTCTGCAGGTCGCCGAGGCGGAGTCGGTAGGCGTAGCCGCCCGCGAGCAGTATCTCCTCGGATACGGCGTAGCGTACCGACAGGAGCGATGAGGCGTTGAGGAGGACGCCCGTGCGGTTATAGATGCCGAAGCCGAGCCCCTTACCCGCGTAAGCGAAGGAGAACGGCCCAAGCGCCTGGGCGTTGACGTAGAGCCGCCCCTTCGCGTCGAAGAGGCCGGCGACGCCTTGCATGAGGTCGGCTCCGCCAACCACGATCCCGGCTATATCGAATACCGGCCCCGACGGGTTAAGGACGAGCGAGGCTATGGATAGCTCGGACTCGTCGGACGCGAAGCCGGCGGGGTTCTCGAATATGGCGTCGACGCCGCTAGCGCTAGCGGCGTGGGGCCCGCCGAGCGCGGCTATCCTGGACGAGGGCAACGAGAAGGGCTCGACCGCGACCTGGGCCGCAGCGATGGAGGCGCTCGCCACGAGCAGAAGCATGGTCGCAAGTCGTTTCATGATGGCTCCTCTGTATACCGTTTTTCGCGATAACGCGCTCACGTCTATAGTTTCGACCCGACTTCGAGGTTTCGTTACTCGAATGAATCGAAAGCGCCGGCTAGGCCCGCGAAGGGGCTCGTGGAATCTTCCGCGACGAGTTTGAGGAAGGCTATCGCGGCCACGACCGATTCATCGGCCTTGAGCTCCGGCGTGACGAGGGCGGGATTCTCGAGCAACGCCGTCAAGGTCGTACCCTCGTCGGAGCAAGCGTCGGCTATCAAGGCCGCAGCCGCCGCGATCGCCTCCTCGTCCTCCATATCAGCCGGTGGATTCTTGGAGAGGAGTATAAGCGCTTCTTCCGCGGAATCGTCGATAGTCACCGTATCGAAGCCGGCGAGCAACGTCGAGGAATCGCCGGAGCCGCCCCCGGTTAGGGCCTCCAGAGCCGGCGCCAGCGCGCTACCGACGCCCGAGGCCGTTACCGCCGCGTCAAGGAGCGCGCTCGCGGCGGCCTGGTAGGCGGGGCTCGCCGGATCGGCGGCCTTGGCGGCGGCCAGGAGGGGCGTCACGAGGGCCGCAGCCAGCTCCGGGCTGGCTCCCTCGAGCAGGGCCGTCGCCTGGTCCACCGGCATGGTAGCGGACACCGTGTAGCTAGAGCGCGCGAGCGGCCCGGCGAGCGTGGTGGTAAAGAACTGCTGGCAGGAAAGGGAGAGTAGGAGAAACGCCGCGGCCGAGGCCGCGGCGACTATGGACGTTCGTTTCATGGTCGCCGCTCCTTTAAGTACCCTATGTGTATCGGCGCGGCGACATCGCTTCGCTAGAAGCGTAGGGCCACCTCTGCAGACACGCCGGTCCTAGGCTTGTCGCCGGGCCGGATGCCGAGTTCCTCGGTGAAGATGGCCACGTTGAGCTCCATGAGGAGGAGGTCGAGCCCGGCGCCCAGGGATATATAGCCCTTGTTGACGCCAAGCCTGCCGGCTATGAGACCGCCCAGTAACTCCGCCTCGGCGCCGAGGTGGAGGAGGCTGAAGGGCGACAGCTTCTCGGCTATCACCTTGACCGGGTCCTGGAGCTCGGCCGTCACCGTCACGTCCAGGAGCTTGCGCAGCCCCTCGGGTATGGGAGTCAGGCTGACTCCGGCGGTCAGGTTGGGCAGGATGCCGTACTGAACCTTGCTAGCCGCGTCGGCGCCGCCCTGCAGGGCCTCGCCGACCTGCCCGAGCGTCGTCTTGGTGTAGCTCATGTTGGGCGTGATGTCGCGAACGGCCAGGCCCACGGACAGGAGCTTACCGAGGTCGAGCTTGGCGCCCAGGTCGAGCGCCAGGCCGAAGCCTACGTTGACGGGCAGCGTCATGGGATCGAAGTCTCCCCCGCCCATCGCCATGCTGATGACCTGTCCGCCGGTAACCTTGCCTGTCATGCGGATATAGGGCCGTATGTCTCCGCCCACCTGCAGGCGCAGTCCGCCGAGCTGGAGGGGTATGCCTATGCCCACGACCGCGGCGGTCGTGGCGTCCAGGAAGCCCTGGGCGCCGAGGACGTTCGGGCCGGTCAGGTAGACGTCGCCGCCGCCTATGAGGCCGAGTCCCAGGCCCTTGCCCACCCAGCCCAGGCCGGCCGACATGCCGGCGCCCAGGCCGTTCTCGGTTATGAAGGGCGTCAGGGCGGCGGGAAGCTCGGATTCGGGCAACTCGGAGAGGCCGGTAAGCGTCCGTATGTTCTCCTGGGTCGGCCTAAGGTAGGCCCAGGCGGTCGTGGATAGGAGCGTAAATTCGCCCTTGGTATCGGCGAAGGACGCAGGATTGCCGTAGAGGCTCTGGTACCCGCTGCTCATGGCGACGAAGGAGCCGCCCATGGCCATGGTCCGGGCGTCCTTGGGCGCCACGGCGTCCAGGCGAGCCTGGGCGAAGGCCGCGGGCCCGATGAGGAGGAGGGTTAGGCTAACGATCGATATGCGCTTCATGGCGTCCTCCTTAGAGACCGAACGTGGTCGGGTCGAACTGGGCGGCGGCTAAGAGGTTCCCCAGGGGCGTACCAGCGGTCATAGCCGGGAATTCGAAGGTCGCCGGCGGAGTATCCGTGCCTTTTATAAGATCGAGGAGATAATCTCCCGAGGTCTTGCCCGGGGGCGGCGTCAGGCTCGCTATCGTGGCGGCCACTATGGCGCTCTGCGCTATCGCCCCGGCGTTGACGGTATCGTCGGCATATCCGGTTGTTCCGATGGAAGCGCCGAGCTGGTCGTAATAGCCGTCGGCCTTGGCGAGGCCGTCGATGATGGCCTTGAAGGCGGCCTCGTCGGTCACTGTACCGCTCGCGTCGACTACGCCGGCCGGCATGATCTCCTTGAGGAGCTTGGCGGGATCGATATTGCCCGATGCGTCCTTGATGGCGTCCTGGTTCATGAGCACGTCGGTAATATTATTTACGACCACGTCGCCGCCGGAAGTCTTAAGCTGGATATCGGCCGCGAGGATGGCGAGTTCCTGCTTCTCGGCGGGCTTGTCTGCCGCCGCCAGCGCATCCTCGACCTTCCTTACGACTTCTTCCTTGGTCTTCGCGTCCCCGGCGAGCGTAGCGTAGAACGACTCGCTCTTGCCGAGCTCGACGAGCTCCGTAGTGGTCGCCCTGGCGATCTCCGCGCCGCTTACGCCGCCGACGGCGCCGAACAGGTTGGTCTGCAGGATTTTATCTAATGCGTCGCAGGCCGTCATCGACAGGGCGATGCTCACCGCGACTACGATAGTCAGTATTCGCTTCATCGTGGACCTCCTCGTGGGGTCGCCCTCCGGGACGACACTACACCATTACTGTAGCACGTTTGAGGCGAAATACAAGGGGAGAGAGACCTCCAGTATCTTCAGTACGTCAAATATAGTCGACGAATTCCGCCCGGGCGTCGAACGGAGCGGACGCCTCGCCGGAGGGCGAGGCGCCGGGGCCTAGGCCGGTGATCCGGCAGCGGCAGGCGGCGCGCGGGCGGGCCTCGCCGCCGGGCTGGGCGGTAGCGGGCAGGCCCGAGACGGCCAGGCGCAGGTAGTCGGCCGAGGTTGCCCTGGCCTCGTCGCCGGCGGGGCCGTCGTCGCCGGCGGGGCCGTCGTCGGGGTCGCCCTCGAGGACCGCCTCGACGACCGAGCCCAGGCGTCGGCGGGCGAAGGCGGCCTTGCCGCGTTCGGCCAGGGCCTGGACGACGGCGGCGCGCTCGACGGCGACGCGCTCGGGGACGCGCGGCCTCATGCCGTAGGCGCGGGTACCGGGGCGGGGACTATAGGTGAAGGCGTGTATCCAGGCGGGCTCGAGCCGCTCGAGGAGGTCGACGGTTTGGTCGAAGTCGGCGTCGGTCTCGCCGGGGAAGCCGACGATGAGGTCCAAGCCTATGAAGGGGTCGCCGCTACCGTTGCCGTTGCTCCCAACGGCGCCGCGACCAACGGTACCGGCGCCCTTGGCCGCGCGGGCCGCGTCGGCGGCCCGGAGCGCGTCGTCGCGGCCGTAGCGCCGCCCCATGGACCTGAGGACGGCGTCCGAGCCGGACTGCAGGGCCAGGTGCAGGTGGGGCCTGACGCGGGGCAGCGCGAAGGCCGCCAGGAAGGCCTCGTCTACGCGATCGGGCTCGTAGGAGGACAGCCGGTAGGCCGCGCGCGCTCCGCCGTCCGGCCTACGACCGTCGCCCTCGGCCAGGCGCCTAAGGAGGCCGGGAAAGTCGAGGCCGCCCGAGCGGTACTGGGACAGGTTGACGCCCGTGAGGACTATCTCCGGTACGCCCGCGGCCTCGAGCAGGGCGGCGCGCCTCTCGACCTCGTCGGGACGGAGCGATACGGAGCGACCGCGGGCCAGGCAGACGCGGCAGTAGGCGCAGCGGTTGTCGCAGCCGTCCTGGATCTTGAGCTGCACGCGGGTATGGAAGCGCGCGTCCGAGGGGAAGAAGGCGAAGGGCTCTGGCGCCCGTCCCAGGGACGAGTCGACCAGGCGGCGCGCCTCGTCCAGGAGGTCCAGGCCCTCGAGCCTGGCCGCGACGAGGCCCTCGGCGAGGCCCAGGAGGACCGACTTGCGGCTGCCGGGCACCACCACGGCGCGGGGCACGACGGCGGCCAGCGCGTCGGGCTCGAGCTCGGCGTAGCAGCCCGTGACCAGGGCAACGGCCTCGGGGTTGAGCCTGAGCGCCTGGCGCATATCGCGGCGGGCCTTCTGCTCGGCCTTGGTGGTCACGGTGCAGGTATTGAAGACGACGACGTCGGCCGGCTCTCCCCTACCCGCCGCGCGGGCGCCCGCCTTCCGGAAGCCGTCGGCCAGAGCCTCGGTCTCCGCCTGGTTGAGCTTGCAGCCGAAGGTCCTGAAGGCTACGGAAAGCCTCGGGCCCATCAGCGCCTGCCGCGGGCCATGACCCGCTCCCGGCCCCGGACGGCGTCGACCAGGGTCGGGTTGGCCTCCAGGGCCTTGTCGTAGGCGGCCAGGGCATGGGTCCAGGAGGAGGATCGCTCGCGGACGTAGCCCAGCCTGGCCCACCAGCGGGCATTGCGCGGCTCGTACTGGATGGCCGTCCGCATGGCTATGTCGGCGTGCTCGAGGCGCTCCATGCGTAGGTAGGTCTCCCCGATGAGGTAGTAGACCGTGCCTATGCGGGAGCCGTCGGGCAGGAGGTTGATATACTCGCGGAAGCGCTCGAGCGCGTCCTCGTTCCGGCCTAGGTAGTAGGCGGCCTCGCCCAGGGCCTCGACGATGCGCGGGTCGCGCCGCACGCTCGCGTAGGCCTTGCCGGCGTACAGCTCGGCGTCGGCGTAGCGCTCCAGCGCGAGGAGGCTCCAGCAGAGCACGACGTACGACTCTATGTTGGCGGGGTCGGAGGCTAGCTCCGCGAGGCAGGTGGTCCTGGCCTCCTCGTAGCGTCCCTCGCGGTACATCCTGAGAGCGTCCGGCCTGGCCTGGGCGCGAAGGGGCTGCAAGGCCAGCAGGGCCAGGGCGATGACGGCGAGGAGGCGGGACGGCGATCCGAACCCGGCCCTATCCGCGGGGGGCATCCCGCGGCTAGGCTCGGGCCGCATCGTCGGAACCGGTCATGGTGCAGATGCCGTTGAAGCGGCAGCCCGGCTCCATGGTGACCTCGGCGGCGCTGATGTCCCCGTCGACGCGGCAGGAGGCGTAGAGCTCCACCCGGCCGGAGGCCGACACGTTGCCGCGGAGCGTACCCCGGATCGTCACGTTGCAGGCGATGATGTCGGCCTCGACCACGGCCTTCTCGGCTATGTGCAGGTCGCTCTCCGAGACGATGGCGCCGGAGACGCGCCCCTTGACCATCATGGGTTCCTTGAAGGTCATGGTGCCGGAGAAGTCCACGTCCGAGGCCAGTATGGTATCGAGGGTATCCTCGTCCACGGAGCTGAGTTGTACGTCGGTCATGGGCCGATGATACGGTAAAGAACGCGGCCTGGCAAGGCTGGACGAGCGTCAGCCGAAGGCGGCGAAGAGGGCCGAGAAGGCCTCGGGGCTCAGGGTCTCGGCGCGCGCGTCAGGCGAGACGCCGACCGCGGAGCAGGCCGCGGCCAGGGCCTCCTCGGTATAGCCCGAGCCCTTGAGGTTATTGCGGAGCGTCTTGCGGCGCGAGGCGAAGCAGGCCCGGGTGAAGCCCGTGAAGGCCTTGTCGCCGGAGCGAGCGGGGGCGTCGGCTCGGACGCTCATGGCAACCACGGCCGAGGTGACGCGGGGCTTGGGCCAGAAGGCGCCGGCCGACAGGTCGAAGGCGGACTTGACGGCGTAGACGGATTGGCACAGCACGGAGAACGAGGAATAGTTCTTGGTGCCGGGCACGGCGCAGATGCGCTGGGCAGCCTCCTTCTGGACGGTAAAGACCATGCGGGCGGGCCGTACGCCTCCCTCTATCAGGGCAGCTATGATGGCGCCGGCGGCGTTGTAGGGGAGGTTGCCGAAGGCCAGGGCCGGCCGGCCGGAGGCCTCGAGGGCGCGCGGCCAGGTCTTGACGAAGTCGCCCTCGTAGAGCTCGAAGCCCGGCACCTGGCCGTAGGCGCCGCGTACGAAGGCGGCGAAGCCCTCATCGATCTCGAAGGCCGATACCGCCAGTCCCTTGAGCAGGGCCTCGCGCGTCATCGCGCCGGTGCCCGGCCCTATCTCCCAGGCGCGCTCCCCGGGTTCCGCCTCGAAGAGCTCGGCGATGCGTCGCCTGGCCTGCCCGGAGACGAGGAAGTTCTGGCCGTACTTCTTGCGCATCCCGAGGCCGAGGCCGTCGAGCAGGGCCGCGAGTTCCGAGGGGGCGTCGTAGTTGACGGGAGCGGGTACGCTGGGCGAGGAGGGCGACATGGGGCCAAGCATACACGAAGGCGGCCAGGAGGGCAACGGAGGCCGCCAGGGCGAGCCGCGCGCCTTCCTCGCCCTCGGGTACGGCCAGCGAGGGCAGGGAGGCGGCGAACTCCATGAGCGCCGCGATAGCGCGATACGGAAGGGAGATCGCGACCGAGCTGGCCCGGGCGATCGTTTCCTCGAGCCGGCCGCAGGCAGCCGCCCAGGCTAGGCCCGGGCCGCGTCCTACGATGACCGCGACCAGGCTTACCGCCGCCCCGACCAGGGCCCGCGAGAGGCCGACGAGCGCGGCCCCGCCGAGGCCGCCCCACATGAGGGCCGTCACCAGGGGACCGGCGAGGGCGCTCCAGAGGGGCGACAGCGGGTTGAGAGTCCCGAAGGATAGGGCCGATAGGGGCGCGGTAGCGGCCAAGGCAGCGAAGCCCGCGGCGACGGCCTCGGAAGCCGGGGGCGGCAGCCAGCGTCTCAGGGCGAACTCGAAGGCCGAGCCGAGCCCCGCGATGCCGGCCACCGCTAGGTACGACAGCTTAAAGGAAAGCGCGTGGATGCTCGCGGGGTCGAGGCCCAGGGCCAGGACGAAGGTCCAGGCCAGGACGGCTAGGCCGCCCTGGGGCCGGTCTAGCGCAATGAAGGCGCTCGACAGCCAGAACATGATCACGGCGCGGGCGACCGAGGGAGAGGCGCCGACGAGCCATAGGTAGAGAGCCGAAAGGAGGCAGGCGCCGGCCCGGGCGCGGTACGGCCCGACGAGGCGCCCCAGGAGCAGGGCCACGAGCGCGGCGAGCACTCCGACGTGCTGCCCCGACAGAGCCAGGACGTGGGCGCAGCCGGCCTTACGGAAGCCGGCGGATAGCTCGGCGTCCAGGTCGTCGCGGACGCCGACGATGAGGGCCTCGAGGAGGGGGCCGGCCGGCGGGCCGCGCCCGGGCGCGCGGGCCGGGAAGCTTACCCCTGTTCCCAGCGGAATTCGGCCTCCTCTTTCTCGCCGAGAATGCGGCGC
>CAZNNA010000124.1:0-9392 GCA_964573825.1 uncultured Treponemataceae bacterium | reverse complement strand
CTTATATAGATATCGTCCGAACCGGGCAGGTAGCTATTCTGGGGAGAGCGCAGGAAGCCGTAGCCGTCGGGCAGGATCTCCAGGGAGCCGTAGGCGTAGATGATGCCGCCGCGCTCCGTGTGGGCCTTAAGGAGCTGGAAGATGAGTTCCTGCTTCTTGAGGACCATCATCTCCTCGTGGTTGAGGCCCGTGTTAGCGCCCAGCTCCCGAAGCTCCTTGAAGCCCATGCTCGTGAGCTCGTTAATCGATAGCCTGGAGCGCGTCTCGGTAGGCTCGGCCTTGGGGGCGTCTTCCTTGGCCTTCTCGAAGCTCTCCTGCTTGCGTACGAAGCCGGGTACGATGCCGGCGCGCGGGGGCTCGAAGCGTTCCTCGTCGCGGCGGGGCGCCTGGACGAAACCGGCGGGCGCGCCGTTCTGGGCATGGGCTACGGACGTCGCCTGGGCGACCGATCCGGACGGATGGCCCGCGTAGGCCGGGCTCGGCGCCGAGGGCTGCTCCGCCTGGGCCTCGTCGCCTCGCTGGGCGGTTCGCCTGACTATGCGCTTGCGCGTTACCGGCTTGGGGACGGCGGACTCCTGGCCGGGCGAATCGAGGCTTGCCTCTTCCGGCGAGGCCGTGCTCTCCGCCTCGAATCCTTCGTCGGGAACGCCGTCGGCGTTCATGTCCTCGACGGAGGCTTCCTCGAGGCCTAGTTCTCCCTGGGGTCTAGAACCGGGCGCGTCCGGCGTCTTGTCGGCCAGGCTCTTGCGCAGTATTGCCATCGGCGATCTCCAATAGTATTGGTGTAGGCATCGAGAACGCACCGAAGGCACGTGGCCGATCGGGCGCGGACTCTGGAATGAGGGAGGCTTCGGTATGGGCGTCCCTGGATGCTGTCTATGCTTTTTCCGTTTCCGGTCGGAAGATGGACGCTCCCGGACGTCGAGCGTCCCGGCGTCGTGCGCTAGCGCGCATTCGTATCCTGGGCTAAACGATACCCCCGTAGCGCGGGAATTGTCAAGCGCGAACGCTCGACGTAGATGATCGCGCCAGCTCCGTCATGCGGGCTATGGCGTGCTCTGCGGCTCGGCGCCGTATCTCGTCCCTCGATCCGTCGAAGCGCCGTAGCTCGGCGCTCGCGCCTACCGGCGTCGCGAAGCCGAACCAGACGGTTCCGACGGGCTTATCCACCGAGCCTCCGTCGGGGCCGGCTATCCCGGTGATTGCGAAGGAGAACGCCGTTCCGAAGGCCTTCGCGGCGCCGCTCGCCATGGCAAGGGCCGTCTCGCCGGACACGGCGCCGTGGGCCAGGATCGTGGCCTCGGGTACGCCGAGCAGCGAGGCCTTGGCGCTATTCGAGTACGCCACGACGCCGCCCTGGAAGAACGCCGACGAACCCGGGATCGACGTGAGCGCCGCCGCGGCGAGGCCGCCGGTACAGGATTCCGCGCATGACAGCGTCGATCCAGTCTCTAGGAGCGCGGCGGCGAGCTCCGACGCGGCGACCGTCATGGGGCGGGGCGAGCCTCCGTGCCGTCCGACTCCTGCCGGTCCTGGAGCATCTCGCAGCGCCCCTCGAAGAGCACCCCGTCGGAGATGCGGAGCCTGGCGGTCCGTACGTTGCCGCGGACCTGCGCGGTGGAACGGAACTCCACCTTATCGGCGGCCTCGATATCGCCGGTTACCGAGCCGGCGACGAACACGCTCATCGCCCGTATCCTGCCGGCCTTGACGACGGCGCCCTCGTCTATGTACAGCGCCCCCTTGGCCTCGATGTCGCCGTCGAAGCGGCCCCGGATCATGAGGCTCGAATCGAACCTGAGCGTCCCCGTGAAGCCCGTCGAGGCACCCAGCACGGTCGTGACGTCGAGTCCCTTTTGAAGCGTAGTGTGCTTTGGCATGGCGTGGTTGTTCCTATTTGTGCTTCATTACGAAGACGCCGTCCCAGTCCTCGTCCGGCGGCTCGGCGACGAAGTGCTCGCAGCGCTCGAGGTACACCTTGGACGGCCCGTCGTTCGGATCGACGCCAAGCGCCGCGGAGAAGCGCTCCCCGGCCTCGGAGAAGCGCTGGAGCTTGTAGAGCTTCCGGCCCTCGGCATAGAGTTCAAGGACGCGTTTCTTCTCATCGCTCAGCATCGCTGCCTCCTCACTGACGGCGTAGCCATCAATGGGCCTCGGCCCTGTTCCTCTTGCGTATGGTGGCTATGTCGTGAGCCTCCTTACGCAGGCTCTCCGTCTCGGCTCCCAAGGCCTCTATCTTCTTCTCTACCGCGACGAGGACGGCCCGGGCTTCCTCGGCCAGGGCCTTGGCCGACTCGAGGTCGCCCGCCTTGGCTACGGAACCCAGCGCCTTCTTGGCCTTGGCGAACGCCAGGGAGAATTCGCCGAGGGCCTTGTCCCCGATGACGATACGGCGATCCCTATTCTCTATCTGCCCGATGAGCTCGTGCGATCTCAATACGGCCCTGATGCGGGCGAGCACCTCGGCGAAATTGAAGGGCTTGGTGATATAGTCGTCGGCGCCGAGCTCGAGGGCCTCGACCTTGTCCTTGACGTCGTCCAGGGCCGAGAAGACGATGATAGGGGTATCGGCGAATTCTACGAATTCAGGGGAGCTCTTGAGTATCTTGGTGACTTCCCAGCCGGACAGCCTGGGCATGATATTATCGAGCAGCACGAGGTCGGGGCGTAGCCTGCGGATGGCCTCGAGGGCCTCCTGGCCGTCCTCGGCCTTCTGGACGTCGAAGCCGAGCTTCGTGAGCATGACGTCGAAGAATTCCAGGTTGATCTGCTCGTCGTCCACTATGAGAATTCGCTTCTTGGTGACCAACTTGAACTCCGATCCCCTCATGAATATGCGAGGCGCGCACTCGCAGGGCGTTAGCGGACCGAACGACCTTCTCGTCGCGACTCGGCCCTTATTGTCCTATAGGCCGAGGCTCTTGTCAATGCGAAGCCTTCGGCGAGGCCCTGCGTCGCTAGGCCAGGCGCTTCGATGCCCGGACGCGCCGAGGCCGGGCCGCTACGAGGCTGAGCGTCGCGCCGAGCAGCGCCAGCGCCGCCTCGACGATGCCTCCCGCCCGCTCGTAGACGGTCTCTAGCGGCGGCTCGAGCGGCACATCGACGACCAGGACGCCGGGGGCGAAGTGGGGTAGCTCGTAGGCCACGGCGCCTCGTCGATCGATCGCCGCGGTCGCGCCCGTGCTCGCGGCCCTGAGCACTACGGTGGCCGTCTCGGCCGCACGGAAGCGGGACATGGCCAGGTGCTGGCGCTGCATGCGCTCCGACCGAGCCCATGCGTCGTTGGTCAGCACGACGAAGAAGTCTGGGCGGTCGAAGGAGGCCATGTATCGGCCGAAGGAGTCCTCGAAGCAGATCGGGGCCGCGAAGCGTGCCTCGCCGAGCTCGAAGACGACTGGCCCCTCCCCGGGCGTCCAGAAGCGGCCGAAGGCCTCGACGAGCGGCTCGGCGATGAACGGAACGTCGAGCGCGGAGGGAAGGTACTCCGAGAAGGGCACGAGCTTAACCTTGCGGTAGATCCGGTCCGGCGACCCCGAGCGGTAGAGGAGGGCGGCGTTATGCTCGACGGTCCTGCGCGGATCGCTCGGGGCGGCGTAGGCGTTGCCGACGAGGAGCGGAACCGGGTAGCCGTCCATGAGCCGCTTGACGTCGGCTATGAGCTCGTAGGTCGCGCGGTCCGGACGGTAACGGGCATGCCACTCGATGGGAGGTACGACGGCCGTCTCGTGCCAGGCGACCAGGTCGGGGCGATAGGCGAGCGCCTCCAGGCTCAGGCGCTCGAGGCTAGAGAAGGCCGCCCGGTACTCCGGCAGAGACTTCTGGCTGCGAACGTCGGGCTGAACGAGCGCTACGCGCGCGTAACCGCGTTCCGGGGCCTCGCCGTTCCCGCGAACGGCCCCTCGCGACGGGCTCACCGCTCCTGCCGCGACGCGTATCGGTCTCGCGTCCTCGCCGGACGGCACGGAAGGCCCGCAGGCGACTGAGAGCGCGATCGCGGCTACGCCGTACGCCGACCTCGCGAGCGCCCCGACGAGCGCCTTGCGGTCTATCCCGGTTCCAGGGGCGACGCGCGCCAGGTGGAGGGCCGCCGAGTAGAACGAGGCGCTCGCCAGCGCCACCGCGACGCCGACGAGCGAGACGCCGCCGACAGAGGCGATCGCGTAGGCGAGTGCCCTATCAGCCTGCGAGTAGGGGAGGGTGGCGTAGGGAAAGGCGACGAGCACGTAGGATCGGCCCCATTCGCAGGCCGACCAGGCGAAGGCCGCGGCCGCGGGAGCCAGTACGGGCGTTCCACGGACGCTTCCCTCCCGCCCGGGCCTGAGAACGAGTGCGAGCGCCGCGAATGCTATGGAGTACCAGAACAGTCCCAGCGCCATGCCGACAGCTATGGCTAGGGGATGGTATGAGGCGAGCCAGGAACAGCTCAGTCCCAGAGACGCGGCTCCGACCGCCGCGCCGCCGAGCGCGGCCCGCCACGGTCGCCTTCCGCGGGCGTAGGCCATGACCGGCACGACCGAGACGAAGGCGCATAGATGCCACGGGGTTCTGGAGTCGACGAAGGAGAGAGCGTGCAGCGCTACGGCCGCTCCGAGGAGGAGTGTCCCGCCGAGCGGGCCCCTCGGATCAAGCCTCCGAGGCCTTGGAGGCATCGGCGCTCGAGACGCCTATCTTCCAGGCCTCTTGCTTGAGTTCCCGGCCCGGCCTGAAGACGGCTACGCCATGGTCCGAGACGGATACGGGCTCGCCGGTCTTGGGGTTGCGGGCGCGCTTACGGCCCTTGCGTATGCGAACCTCGAAGGTACCGAAGCCGCGGAGCTCCACGGCTTTCTCCTCTAGTATGGCCTTCTTGATCTCCTCGAAGAGACCGTCGATGAGGACATGTATGTCTTTTCGGCCAAGCGCGGAGCGCTCGTGGAGAGCGTCTATCAGCTCGGCCTTCGTGACTTTCCTAGCCATACCGCAACTCCTGACAGGGCCGTTGCCGCGTTCGCCGATTTGGAGGGATCAGGCGATAGAGCGCCTCCCCGAGAGCGACGGCCGACGGCTACGAATTCCGATTAGGCACCGAGTACGTTGACGAGACGCTGCATCCTTGACTTCTTGCGGGCGGCCGCGTTCTTGGTGATTATACCCTTGCGCGCGGCGGTATCGATCTGCTTGATCATGTCCTTGAGGGCGATGTCGGCCTGGGCCTTGTCCTTGCCGTGGGCGGCGGTCACGACCCGCTTGGCCGCCGTGCGCACGCTGCTCTTAACGCGCTTATTGCTGATGCGGCGCTTCTCGTCCTGCTTGTGCCGCTTCTCGGCGGATGAAAATTTGGTAGCCAAGATATCCTCCAATTGGAACGTCGTATGCTATTCGACAGGAATTAACGTCGGTAGAAGAAATTACCAGAATAGGGTGACTGTGTCAAGATTGGAACGGCTAGGCGGCCCGGCCCCAGGCGCGCCACGATCGCGCCCGAGGCGCCCGGCGCCTTGCCCGGATGCCTTCGCATCGCTATAGTCGCCTCATGGGACCAATAATACTCGGTGCTACGTCGCTCTGTATAGCGCTGGCGTACGAGCCGCTCGCCTACCTGTGCCGTTTCTTGCCGGGCCGCCGGAGGATGCGTCGGGTGGCCGACGTCGCGCTTCGGGCCATGGACGACTTCGTGCGTTGCGCCAAGGCCTATATCGGCCTCAGGCTCCGCTACGAGCCGCCGGCCGTAGCCGTGCCCGATCGCTGCGTCGTCGTTTCCAATCACCAGAGCCTTCTCGACATACCGGTACTCATGCACTACTTCCGGCCCTACGGCCGCATCCTGTTCGTGGCCAAGAAGGAACTCGGCTGGGGCATTCCCCTCATATCGAGCGTGCTCAAGGTCGGCGGCCACGCGCTCATCGATAGGCGCGCCCGCCCGGCCGAGGCCATGCGGGGCCTTGGCCGCTTCGCGCGTCGCTGCGATGCCGCGGGCTTCCTGCCTTCCATCTTCCCGGAAGGGACGAGATCGCGCGATGGCGAGCTGGGCGCCTTTCACGCGGCCGGCCTCAGGAGGATACTGGAGAACTACCAGGCGCCTATCCTCGTCGTGGCGATAGACGGCGGCGCCAAGGCTCGCCGGCTCGGAGCCGTGCTCGCCGGGGAAAGCGACCTCGAGTATCGGGTAAAGGCCTTAGCCCTCCTTGAGGCTGGCGCCGACAAGAAGGCGGCCTCCCTGGCTCTCGAGACGGCGCGGACCATGATCGCGCAACAACTAGGGGCCTGGAGGGGCGAGGACCCGCGCGAGTAGGAGCGCCGGCGTACTTCCTGTACGTCAAGCGACGAGCCGCGCGAAGCGACGAAGTAGGCGCCTCGCTCGGTAATGCTTTTTCCGTATAGCGAGGATGGATACGAGGAGCGAGCGCGGAGAGGAGCGCCGGCGTACTTCCTGTACGTCAAGCGACGAGCCGCGCGAAGCGACGAAGTAGGCGCCTCGCTATACGGAAAAAGAAAAGGCCGGCTACCAAGGGGTAGCACGGCCTTTATTTCCTCGTACGCTATGTATTAGTTGAAGTCGCTCGGCCTGCGCTCGGTGCGCTTGCACTTCTCGCATTCGGCGACGTTCTTGACGCGGCCGTCCTCGAAAAGGGTCTTCATCTTCACTTCACCGCCGCAGGGGCAATAGAAATGATGCGTCGTGCTAGACGTACGAGAGTTCTTACTTACCTGTCCCATGACGAACTCCTTGAGGGATTAGCCGATGGAGGGGGCGAGCCCTGTCGGCCGCGCCGATAGGCGCAACGATGCTATCGGAGGCTCTGAGCCCCTTCCACTCATTAAAATAGCCTAAAGGCAAGCGAAGTGTCAATGCGAGGCGGCCTCGGCTCGGGAGGCCCCGATAAAGACCCCCGGGCTGGAGAGCCCGGGGGTGCACCACGGAAAGGAGGAACACCTCTCGATCGACGACCGAGCAATGTCGATAAGTAAACAGCCCGGGTCGATTCCGGTTACGGCCCCGCCGCGTTTTTTTTCCTAGCTCTTCTGCATGGCCTTCTTGAGCAGTTCCTGCAGCTGCTCTTTATGGTAGAGTTCCACCGAGCGGTTCTCGGCGAATTCCACCGCGGTGCGCGTAAAGGCCGAGCTCGTCACGATGATGCCGCGAATGATGCCGAGCTTCTTCATGTTGTCGAGCAGCGATCGAATCGAGGAGTCGTCCAGGGGATCGGAGACCCGGAGGAAGCGAAGAAGCTTCGGCATCTTCTTGGTACCGAGCCACTTCTCCGACTCGTTCTCTACGGTTATGAAGTCGACGCCGTTGGGCGTCGGGATGATATCTCGTATGGCCAGGTTGAGGCCCTGGGCCGCTACGAGCTTGCATAGCTCGACGAACTCGTCATGGCCGCAGGTCAGGTAATCCTTGATGTGGTCGTCGGTACGGTACTCCTGGTACTGCGTGAGCTTCTCGGCCACGTCCCGGAACTGGGGCTTCTTGGCGTAGATGCGCTCCCATTGCTCTATGGCCTTGTCGACGTTCTTGAGCTTCTCGTAGCAGAGCGATAGGAAGTAGCGGCCGTAGAGCGACTCGGTCGAGCCGTCGTCCTTGGCCAGCTTTACCGCGCGCTCGAGCTCTATGGCGGCGTTCTCGTACGAGCCCTGGCTCATGTAGGTGCCGCCGCGCTCGACCAAGGCCTTAATCTTGAGCGCCGGGCTCTTCTGGGCTCGCTCGAAGGCCAGGAGGGCGCCCGTATAGTCGTTCGACTCCTTGAGGAGCTTGCCGAGGTAGTAGTAGCCGTCGTAATTTGACGGATCGAACTTGAGGCCCAACTCGAACTCGGCCCTGGCCTCTAAGGGATGCTTGGTCTTGTAGAGTATGACGCCCAGGATGTAGTGGGCCTTGCCGTGCCGCGGATCGAGCTCGACGGCCTTGCGGGCATACTTGACGGCTACGTCGGGCTTGCCGCGCTCGTCGAAGATGCGCGCGCACTGGTAGTAGTACTCGGCGTTGCGCGGGTCGCCCTTGACGAGGAGTATGTACTCTTTTAAGGCCTCCTCGAGCTGCCCGAAGCGTTCGTAGAGATCGGCGATGACCCGGCGGAATTCCGCCTCGGGAATCTCCCTGTCGAACTGCCCTATCTCGCCTACGGTCTTGAATTCCATGAGGGCGAGCTCCGACTTGCTCTCCGCCAGGTATATCTTGCCGAGGTAGTAGTGGGCGGCGGCGTTCCTCGGTTCCTTGGCCAGGATGGCCTTGACTATCTTGGTGGCCGATTGCGTGCGCCCTTGCTTGATGAGATCGGCCACCGTGGAGAGGCGCTTAGGCATCACTATCATCCTGATGAGGAAATAGCTCAGGATGCCCACCGCGATGCCGAAGACTACGATTAGGATAACGACAAACGACATCGATCCGCCTTACTATCGTACGTTCATGATAGGGGACGGCTTTAAACGAGTGCGCCCCCGTGGTATCCTCGGTAATGGTATACGACTTTGCCGTTCTTTTCCAGGCTATAGCGGATAGCTTGGAAGAGGGCATGTAGTTCTAGCCGCAAAGGAGGCGCGATGCGTAGGGGGCTCGGACACGGTCCGGCGGCCATGGCCCGTATTTTCCTGCTAGCGGCCTCGTCGATCCAGGCCGCGGCGCTCGGCGCGACCGAGCTATCCGATCGTGGTATCCGCCTCTTCATGGAGAACAAGCCGGCCGAGGCGGCTCCCGTGCTCGAGCTGGCGGCCAGGGAGGGCGGGGCCGACGAGCGGCTCTACCTGTACCTAGGCATAGCCTACCAGCAGCAGGGCAAGTGGGACGAGGCCGTGGCGGCCTTTCGCAAGGGCCTGCGCCCCGCGAGCGCCTATACGCACCAGTTCCTCTTCAACATCGCCAATTCGTTCTACGCCCAGGGACGGAGCAGCTTCGCCCTCGAGTACTACGACCAGGCCATAGCGGCGAAGCCCGATTATCCCGGAGCCTACCTCAACAGGGCCAACGCCAAGATGAGGCTCGGCGACCATCCGGGAGCCGTTACGGATTACTCCACGTACCTGGGGCTGGAGCCCGCGTCGCCCCAGGCCGGGGAGATACGAAGGCTCATCGACCTGCTCGGAGCCAAGGCCGCCGAGGCGGAGCGGCTCAAGGCCGAGTCGGAGGCCCGGGCCCTGGCCGAGGAACGGGCCAGGCAGGCCCTGCTCGACGAGGTGACGAGGACCCTCCTCGAGGCGGCGGAATCGACGACCAACCTGTCCGCCGGCTCGGGCGACGTCGAGGGCTACGAGACAGACCTATCGCTCGACGACTAGCCGTCGGGCCTGGCATAGCAAGGGGATACCTACGTGACTGACAAGCGGAAGAAGACCTTCATCATAGCCGGGGTCGGCGTCATCGTCGCCCTCCTCCTGGCGGGCGCCGTGACAACCGAAATCGAGGCGGCCGCCCT
>CAZNNA010000123.1:0-9458 GCA_964573825.1 uncultured Treponemataceae bacterium | reverse complement strand
CCCCGGCGACCGCTGGGCGCGCGACGAGGCCGGGCTCGAGCATCCCGGCCAAGGCCTCGCCTTCCCAGTCAGTCCCGGCGGCCGAGACGCGGTATCGCGTGGCGATCCCGCGTGGCGCGGTCGTCCCCGCGGCGGTACCGAGGCCTTCGAGCACCATGAGGGTCTCGAAGCGACCCGCCGTCAGCCAAGGCTGGACGAAGCTCGAGAACTCGGCCTCGGTGACCTCGCCGGAGTGCTCGAAGTAACGGCCGACGGCATCGACGGCCTCCACGGCGCCGGTGAGAGCCTCCTCCACCAGGGCCGCCCGCTGCGAGGCGTCGAAGCGGAAGCGATCGGCTAGGCGAGACTCCTCGTTAGCCGAAAGGACGGCCGCGCCGAGTATAGAGGCGCCGAGGCCTATGGCCACGGTCGCCGCGGGCAGGAGGAGGAGCAGTCGACCCTGGCGCCCCTGTTCCGGGGATGGGGCGTTCGCGTCTCTTCGCATACGCCCCTAGTCTAGCGGAGCGCGGAGCGTAATGCCAGGGGCGAGGCATACGAGAGCGTAGGGCGCGTCGCGAACACGCCAACGTGGCACCGGAAACTGCTGATTCTATATGGAATCGCATTCCATTTGCTGATATATCAATTTTGATTGACAGCCGCGAAAGCCCATGCTTCCATAGAGGTGCAACGGGGGATACACGATCATGAACAGGATTTCGTCTCATCCGGTCATCGGGGAGAGCGGTCCCGGCCGGGAGGCCTCCTTCGCCTTCGACGGGCGGGCGATGAGCGGCAGGGAAGGAGAGGCCCTCTCCTCGGCGCTCTTCGCCAACGGCGTCAAGCGCTTCTCCGAGCACCGCAAGGACGGCGCCGGCCAGGGCATCTTCTGCGCCAACGGGCAGTGCTCGCAATGCAACGTACTCGTCGACGGCGTCGTCCGCAAGGCCTGCGTTACGCCCCTCCGCACCGGCATGGACGTACGGACCGTGCGCGGCGTACCGCCCCTCCTGGCCGACGACCATCCCGGGACCCCTCGGGGCGTAGAGGCGATTGAGACCGAGGTCCTCGTCATAGGCGGCGGCCCCTCGGGCCTCGCGGCGGCCTCCGAGCTGGCCGAGCGCGGCTTCGACGTCGTGCTGGCCGACGACAAGGCTACCCTCGGCGGCAAGCTCGTCCTCCAGACCCATAAATTCTTCGGTTCCGAGGAAGACTGCTACGCCGGCACTCGCGGCTACGACATCGCGTCCATACTCGAGGCGAAGGTCCGCTCCTATCCCAACGTCCGCGTACTGGCCAACTCGCCCGTGCTGGCCGTCTACAAGGACCGCAAGGCCGGCGTCTACGTCGATTACGAGCGCTACGCCCTGGTGGGCTTCAAGGCGCTCGTGGTCGCCGCGGGCGCCCGCGAGCGCTCCATACTCTTTCCCGGCAACGACCTGCCGGGCGTCTACGGAGCCGGCGCCTTCCAGACCCTGGTCAACCGCGACCTCGTGCGAGCGGCGCGGCGGGTCTTCGTCATCGGCTCGGGCAACGTAGGCCTCATAGCCTCCTACCACGCCCTGCAGGCAGGCATAGAGGTCGCCGGCATCTGCGAGATCCTCCCCAAGGTCAACGGCTACAAGGTCCACGCCGATAAGATAGTCCGCATGGGCGTGCCCATACACCTGGCGACCACGGTCGTCTCGGTCGAGGGCGACGGTAAGGCGGAACGCGTGACGGTGGCGGCCGTCGACGAGGCCTACAGGCCCATCCTGGCTACGGCCAGGACCTACGAGGTCGACACCGTCCTCGTGGCGACGGGGCTATCGCCCTGCGACGAGCTCTACCGCCAGGCCGTGGACTTCGGCTTCACCGCCATCAAGGCGGGCGACGCCGAGGAGATTGCCGAGGCCTCGAGCGCCATGTACGGCGGCCGCATAGCGGCCCTGTCGCTGGCTAGGCTCATGGGACGCAAGGTTACGATCGACGAGTCGTGGCTGGCCAAGCGCGAGGTACTCAAGAGCCGCCCCGGCGACGTGCTCGAGCGACCGCCGGTGGAACTAGGGGAGACCTGGAAGCCCGTGTTCTTCTGTTCCGAGGAGATACCCTGCAACCCCTGCACGACGGTCTGCCCGACCTCCTCGATCAGGCTAAAGCCGCGCAAGGGCTCGTTGCTCGACCTACCCTACTTCGAGGGCTCCGACTGCAAGGGCTGCTCCGCCTGCGTCGCCGCCTGCCCCGGCCTGGCCGTGTCCCTGGCTCGCCGCCTGCCCGACGGCATGGCGGAGGTCCGCGTCCCCTTCGAGTTCGACGCAGGGGGCTACGAGCTCGGTAGCCGCCTGCCGGCCCTCGACCAGGCCGGCGAACCGGTCTGCGAGGCCGAGCTCGTCGATAAGCGCTACTTCAAGAAGCACCGCACCTGGGTCCTGACGCTCAGGGCCAGGCCCGAGGAGGCGGTACGCATCATAGGCATCCGTATACAGGATCCGGAGGCGACGAGGCCGCTACCGGAGGCGCGCTACGCCTACCTGCCCGACTCCGCCGTGGTCTGCCGCTGCGAGCGCGTCACGGTCGGCGAGATAGTCGAGTTCATAAAGGCGAACGCCGTCCGTGACGTCAACCAGCTCAAGACCCTGCGCGTCGGCATGGGGGCCTGCGGCTCCAAGACCTGCTCGACGCTCCTGCCCCAGGTCTTCCGCAAGGCCGGCGTCGACCCGGCCTCGGTAACGCCCGGCACGATACGGCCGCTCGCGCTCGAGGCGCCGCTCGGCGAGCTCGCGGGAAAGGAGACCCTGTAATGGAGACCTGCGACGTACTTATCATAGGCGCCGGCTCGGTCGGCGTGCCCCTGGCCCTCTACTGCGCCGAGCGGGGCCTCAAGACCATAGCGCTCGAGCGGAACACCTCCTGGGGACGGGGCCAGAACCGCGCCGCCATAGGCGGGCTCAGGGCCACGCACTCGGACCCGGCCAAGATTCGCATCTGCCAGGAATCCATACGCATAGTATCGAACCTAGCGGCGGAGCGCGGCCTGGACGTCGAGTGGCGGTCGGGCGGCTACCTCTTCGTGGCCTACGACGATGAGCGCGAGCGCGCCTTCCGCGAGCTCCTCGTCATCCAGAAGACGGCGGGGCTCGGCATAGACTGGGTCGGCCCCGGGCGCGTAGCCGAGCTCTGCCCCGGCATCAGCCCCCAGGGCCTGCGCGGCGGCACCTACAGCCCCGGCGACGGCTACGCCTCGCCCCTCATGACGAGCACCGCCTTCCATCGCCTGGCCATGGAGGCCGGGGCCGACTTCCGCTTCGGCGAGACGGTCACGGCGATAGAGGCATCCTCGGGCGTCGTACGCTCGGTACGCACCGACAAGGGCGAGTACGCGGCGGGCGTCGTCGTCAACGCCGCCGGAGCGGACGCGGCCGACATAGGGGGACTCCTGGACCTGGAGCTGCCCGTACACCCTGACCTGCACGAGGGCGGCGTGACCGAGCCCTGCGAGCGCTTCCTCGAGCCCATGCTCGTGGACATACGTCCCGATTCGGAGTCCGGTAATTATTACTTCTACCAGGCCGAGACCGGCCAGGTCGTCTTCTGCATAACGCCTAAGCCGCAGATCTGGGGCAAGGACATCGACTCGACCTCGAGCTTCCTACCCCTCGTGGCCAGGCGCATGACGGAACTCTACCCTCGCCTGCGCAACCTCAAGGTCAGGAGGACCTGGCGCGGCGCCTACCCCATGACCCCGGACGGACTCCCCATCGTCGGCTACCCCAGGGAGTACTCCAACTTCCTCCTCGCCGTGGGCATGTGCGGGCAGGGCTTCATGCTCGGGCCGGGCCTCGGGCGCATCCTGGCCTCCGCCATCGCGGACGGCCCCGAGGCAGCCGAGTCCATCTTCGAGGAGCTATCGCTCTACAGGTCCTTCGAGGGCATGGAGCTGCTCAAGTAAGCGCCGTCCCGTCGGCGCCGTCCCGTCGGCGCCGTCCCGGCGAGCGATCCGGGCGACGGGGCCGGTCCGTGAGGCGCCGTCGCTACAGGTCCATCCCCAGCGTAGCGAGGTGGTCCCGGAAGCCCAGGCTTCGGTAGAAAGCGAGCGTAGGGCCGTTGGCGGCCAGGGCGGTGACCGAGGCCGAGGCGCAGCCGCGTTCCCGCATCCAGGCCAGGTGTCGCGAGGCGAGGGCCCGGCCTACGCCCCGGCCGCGGAGCCCCTCGATGACGTGCATGGTAGCGAGCTCGCCCTCGCCGTCCCGGGCCGTCGAGACGCAGTAACCTACGTCCCGCCCGTCCTCGACGGCGACGGTCGCGAGCATGCCGTCCTCGCCGAGGGCGGTAAGGGCCGCCATGCGCGCCGCGAAGCTCGCCCCCCTATAGGCGGCCGCGAAGGGGCCGGCCGAGGCCTCGTGGAAGGCCCGGTTACGCTCCCATAGCGGCTCCAGGCGCCCGAGCTCCCCGGGGGCCAGGTCGACGAGCGACGCGCCGCCCGACGCCTCGCCGGGTCGGCGCTCCGTCGCGTGGCCGTCGAAGGCGGCGATATAGTCCGCGGCCGAGCGGTTGAGCTCCAGGGCGAAGCCCGACTCGTACTTCCGCGCGGCGAAGGCGCGCATGAAGTCTTCGAAGCCGCGCCCCGGGTGCTGGGAGGCGTGCATGGCCCTGAGCTCGGCCTCGCCCCTAGGCGAATAGCGGTCGCGATGGACGAGGTGCCTCCTATCGAGGCGAGGCGGCTTGGGTCGCTCGCGCTGCTGGGCCGTCGGGTAGCCCATGACGAGCATGGCTATAGGCACCGTATACCGATCCAGGCCCAGGAGCTCCGCGTGCCGCTCGCGGTTCTCCAGGATATCCCCGATATAGCAGGAGCCGAGACCTAGCGACTCGGCCGCTACGACGGCGTTCTGGGCCGCGACGAGGGCGTCCTCGCAGGCTAGGAGCAGGTCGCCGGGCCCCGGCTCGCGCGCCTCCACGCCGGCGGCTCGGTAGCAGTCGAGCCAGCGGCGGCAATCGGCCAGGAAGACGAGGACGACGGGCGCGCTCGCTATGAAGGGCTGGTGGTCGCAGGTCTCAGCCAGCTCGGCCTTGAGGGCCGGGTCTACCACGTCGACGATGGCGTAGAGCGCCTGGTTACCGGCGGAAGGCGCCTGGATGGCCGCGTCGAGTATCAGGTCCTTGTCGGCCTCGGGGACGGGCCTAGCCTCGAAGGAGCGCACCGACTTGCGGGCGAAGAGCGACGCGATGACTTGATTCACTGAGACCTCCTTGGCGGGGAAGCCGGGAGTATAGCATGGGGGAAGTAGTCAGTAGGGAAGAAGAAGTAGCCAGGAGCCAGGAGCCAGGAGTCAGGAGAGTGTTACTTACTATGAGGGAATCCAGAATACAGAATCTAGAATTGGGGAACACTGCGGCCGCTATACTATCGGTGGTGAGCTGCTAATCCCTCTGCGCTTTCCTCAGGCCCCGGTCACCGTCCACCGCCGTCAGCTTCTGGCTACTGGCTACTGGCTTCTTCTTCCCACTGCCGTCTGATTCTGGATTCTGACTACTGGCTTCTAACATCCTGGTTTCCTCTTTGCTTATAGCTCCATCTCCCCTCAGCGCGCGAACACGTAACGGCTCGCGAACCCGTCCCATGACAGGGCGCGAAGGCCGCCTTGCCGGGCCTTCATGACGAGCCCCTCGTCGTCGCTGACGAGGAGGTCGCATCGAGCGGCCGCGGCGGCGGCTATGAGGGCGTCGGCTTCGTGCTTACCGGCAGGGAGCGACGGGGATTCCCCTGCGCGGGGGATGCCTCCAGCCGAGGCCGAGGCGGAGACGCGGACGCAGAGCGAACGCGCTAAGGCCAGGAGGCGCCCGCGTCGTTCCCCGTCGGGTACGGCAGCCAGCTCGGCCAGCTGGACCTCGGAGACGTAGAGCCTGAGGTCGCGGCGCTCGGCCAGCTCGGAGGCGGCCTCCGGGTCGTCGTCGATACGGTCGAAGACGTTGGAATCGAGCATAGCGGAGACGACCGAGCCGCGGCGCGAGGCGCGGCTCACGCGGCGCTCGGATCGATCAGGCGATCGTTCACGTGCGTCCCCGTAGCGGCGACAGCTCGTAGAGGAAGACGGCGGCGGCCTGGGAGACGTTGAGGCTCTCCACGGAGCCCGAGCCGTCGACTCGCACGAGGCGGGAGCAGGCCTTGCGGGTCGCGGCCGATAGGCCGGTCTCCTCGTTGCCCAGGACCAGGGCCAGGGCGCCCGCGAGCGGCCCAAGGGCGCGGAGGGACGCGTCTCCGCGGTGGTCGGCGCCCATGGTCGGGACGCGGCCCCGGCAGCGCTCGACGAAGCGCGCGGCGGTCTCGTCGGCGTAGACGGGCACGCGCTCCAGGGCGCCTCGGGCGACGCGGTAGGCGCTCGTGGAGAGGCGGGCGGCCCCGTCGTCGCGGCCTAGGACCAGGGCGGTCCAGCCGAAGAAGGCCGCCGAGCGGGCGATAGAGCCCAGGTTATGGTCGTCGCCCACGCGGTCGAGGACGGCTATCCTGGCGCCCGAGCGCGCCCAGGCCTCGACTAGGGCATCGTCGACCGGCCGCGGCGGCTCGTCGTCCACCATGGCCACGACGCCCTGGTGATGGGCGCTACCGCAGAGCCGCTCGAGCTCGCCGGGCGCCACGACGCGGTAGGGGCGCTTGAGCGCGGCCAGGCGGGAGCAGAGGGGGCCGAAGTCGCGGACGCGGGATTCGACGCAGAAGAAGCGGCGGACCGCGTCCGGGCGGGCCGAGGCGAGGGACTTGACCGATTCGTAGCCGCAGACGGCGAGCTCGCGGCGCTGGGTGTTCTTCACGAGCCGATGATAGCGCGGGGCGGCGAGGCTCGGCTAGGTGACGACGACGTCGGGGAGGCCCTCGGCCCTTGCGACGGCGGCCAGGCGCGCCATGAGCTCGTCGCCCGGCGTCTCGAGGCCGGCGACCAGGGCCGGCCGGGCGCCCTGGGGGCGATAGCGGATCAAGCGGTAGCGCGCTCTGACGCCCGAGGCCTCGAACCCGTCGCGCATGGCGCGGGCGGTCTCGCGGACGGTTTCGTCGGCGTCGAAGAGCCCCGGTACGACGACGGTCCTGGCCTCGTGGAGCTTGCCCGCCCGGGACAGGAAGCGCAGGTTGGCCTTGACCGCGGCATTGCCCGAGCCGGTCAGCGCCCGATGCTCCGCCTCGTCCCAGGCCTTGACGTCGAGCATGAAGCCCGAGGCGGCGTCGACGAGGGCGGGCAGGCGCTCGTAATCGGTGGAGCCGTTGGTATCGACGAGGCCCGGGAGCCCCCGGGCCTTGGCCGCCTCGAGGAGCTCTGCGAGGAAGTCAGCCTGGAGCCCGCATTCGCCGCCGGAAACCGTAATGCCGGACAAGAAGGCTCGGTAAGGCTCTATGACGGCGAGCGCCTCGCTCGCGCACATGAGCCGCGCCTTGGGCGACGAGCCCTGGGGACAGGCGGCCAGGCAGGCGTCGCAGCCGACGCAGCGCGCGCCGTCCCAGGAGACGCCGACCGAGCCTCGGGAGAGCGCGCCCGCCGGGCAGGAAGCGACGCAGGCGCCGCAACCGGAACAGAGGGCGCGCGTCTCAGGGTTATGACAGTAACGGCAATTAAAGTCGCAGCCCTGCAGGAAGAAGACGGCCCGGTTGCCCGGACCGTCCACGGCGCTCGAGGTTAATATCCTCGCGATAACTCCGCGCGCGACGACTCCGCGCGCGATAACTCCCTGCGTGCCGGGGCGAGTCGCCTCGCCCCGCTCCTCCGGGTTCACGAGCGTACGCGACGATCGAGGACGCCCAGGCCTATGACGGCGTTGCGTCCGAGGAGGGTCGTGTCCTGGAGCGAGGCCTCGCCGCGCCCGAGCCTATCCATCTCCGAGCGCTTGACGAGGTAGCCGGTGATACGCACGAGGTCCGAGTCGGCCGAGTAGGCGGAGAAGTAGCGGAGTCCGCTCCTCATGGCGCCCTTGACCACGTCGAGGAGGTGGGCGGGATTTGCGCGCGCCGTGGGCTCGAAGGCGAAGACGTCGCCTATGCCGCTCGGGAAGAAGCGGTGGAAGGGCGCGGAGCGCAGGATGTGCTCGAGGAGCTCCGGTTCCTCGCCTATGGGTATGCGGCAGCCGGGGCTGACGCCTCGGTCGTCGTCGATGCCGACCTGGGCGTGGAGGAGGTATCGCCCGCCGTTGGCCGAGAGGCTCGGGCAGCGGTGGGCCGAGACGAGGGACGAGACGCGCTCCATGATGGCCAGGCCCAGGGCGTCGGCCTCGCCGCCCTGGCCGAAGCGCGAGCGTACGGCGGCTCCATCGGCGTCGGCGCGGGAGGCGTCTCCCGCGAAGGCGTTGGCCGCCTCGGCCAGGCCCACGAGGCCGAACATGGCGCTGTAGAGTTCCTTGCGCGCCAGGCCCTCGCGGACGAGGAAGCTGGACTCGAAGAAGCCCGACTCCTCCACGAGGAAGCGGACGCGCTCGTCCATGTAGGACAGCTGCGCCGCTACGGCCCCGGGCAGGACCCTCCCGAGGAAGTCGTCCCGGCCGGTCGCGAGCGAGGCGGCCCTGGCCAGGTTGAGCCGCACGAGGGTGCAGGAGCCGCCGCCCTTGGGAAGGCCGTTGTAGCACGAGGCTATGGCGTAGTCGCCCAGGCCCATGGCCTTGAATTCGGCGCGATAGAGCGCGTCGTTGGCGAAGCTCGGCTTGGCCGCGTCCAGCGCCGCGGCGGCCGCGAGCAGGGCCAGGTCATCGGGCGTCCGCTCCGGGTCGTACTTGAGGGTCAGGTTGGGCACGGCGTTGCGCTGCTCTCGGCTCAGTTCCAGGAGTAGCCGCCCGGCCCTCGTCCCGCCGGGCCCGATGTCGGCGTGGCAGAACGAGTCGTTGATGGTGCGATCGATCTGCAGGAGGAAGAGGCCCAGAGCCTTGCGCGCCTCTGCCTCGTCCCCGACGAAGGGCTCGAGGAGGGTATCGAGGTCCCCGAGGTACACGGGAAAGGTGGTGATGCTCGGCACGTGGCGATAGAGGATGAGGAGGGCCGAAGTCGCCTCCCAGAGGTCGCGGGGCGGCGCGAGGCCCAGGAACTCCGAGCCGTTCGCCATGAAGCGCTCGTAGTCGGGAACGACGTAGCGCGGACGGTAGGGCGCGTTGCCCTCGTGCAGGTCGCAGATGACGCCCTCGCCAAGGAGGCGCCGCGCCTCCGGCGTCACGGCGAGCGGGGCGGCGGCGTTCTCCCCGAGGCGGGCGAGGGAGATGACCTTCTGCTGGTAGGTCTGGGTCCTATCGGCTATGGCGGCTAGGGTCGGGTGCATGGCTAGGCTCCTTGGCAAACGAGGCGTTCTACGCTCCGGATGTTTAACCAAGGCCGGTTATGACGAGCCGCCCGCTGCGAGGGGCGGCCGCTCCGCTCTGCGCGCCGGCGCGGCGCGCGTATTAACCGGGGTTCTTTATCGCGTCGACGCGCGATGTTACCCTGGATTATACAATGATCGAGGCGATAGCGCCAGGGCCGCTAGAGGAAGACGCTCAGG
>CAZNNA010000122.1:0-9551 GCA_964573825.1 uncultured Treponemataceae bacterium | reverse complement strand
CCCCTTCATGATCTTCTTCGGGGCGGCGGCCCAGCTGGGCATCTTCGCCACCATGGTCATAGCGACGCTGCCGCCCTTCAACTTCAGCCTCAAGGAGGCCGCGAGCATAGGCATCATAGGCGCGGCCGACGGACCCACGGCAATCTACGTGGCCAGCAAGTTCGCCAAGGACATGCTCGGGCCTATATCGGTGGCGGCCTACTCCTACATGGCCCTCGTGCCGCTGATCCAGCCGCCCGTGATACGGCTCCTGACCACGAGTCGGGAACGGCGTATCCACATGGAGTACAAGGACGCCGGCGTGCCCAAGTGGCTCAAGATCGCCTTCCCCGTAGCGGTGACCATGATCTCCGGTATCGTGGCCCCCATCTCCGTGCCGCTCGTCGGCTCGCTCATGTTCGGTAACCTCATACGCGAGTCAGGCGTACTCGAGCGGCTGTCGGCGACGGCCCAGAACGAGCTGGCCTACCTCGTTACCCTGCTCCTGGGCATCACCATAGGCTCCAGCATGCGGGCCGATCGCTTCCTCAACGTCCAGACCCTGATGATACTCGGCATGGGTCTCGTCGCCTTCGTGTTCGACACCGCGGGCGGCGTGCTCTTCGCCAAACTCGTCAACCTGTTCCTCCCGAGGGATCGCAAGATCAACCCCATGATAGGCGCCTGCGGCATTTCTGCCTTTCCCATGTCGGGCCGGGTGGTCCAGAAGATGGCGGCAGCCGAGGAACGCGGCAACATCATACTGATGCACGCCATTGGATCGAACGTCTCGGGCCAGCTCGGCTCGATAGTGGCGGGCGGCATGGTCCTGGCCCTCGTGCCGCTCCTGGCCGGCTAAGCGGAGGCTTTACGATGGATGGAATGATCGATACCTTGCGGGGCTCGGGAACCACGATCCAGGCCCTCGGCGTGAGCGCCGGCGGGCTCATCGGCGTCTTCGCGACGCTCGCGACCTTCTTCGTCATCATAGCCGTCGCGGTACGGCTAGGCGGCGCGAAGAAGGATTAATAAAAAGCCCCGCCGGGAGGCGGGGCTTTCGGTCGCTCGCGGCTCGCGTCGAGGCCGGGGCTAGCCCGCCTTGACGGCGCGGGCCAGCTCCCGGCCGCGCTCGCGCAGGGCGGCTAGCGTCTCGGCGTCCGGGGCGCCCGCCCACTCGAGCGGCTCCAGGTTGGTCCACTTGAGCGGGGCCACCTTGGCCTCGTACTCCTTCTTGGCGCCGCCCACCCAGCCGAACGAGCCTATCCTGAGCGCCTTGCGGTTCCACACGTGCTTGCGCTCGAAGAGGTCCAGGACGTAGGCCATGGGCGGGAACATCTTGTACTCGTAGGTCGGCATGGCTATGACGATGCCGGCGCTCTTGTAGGCGTCCGCGAGCACGAAGGACACGTCCTCGTCGGGCACGCGGTGAACCGAGAAGGGGACGCGCTCGTCCTCGAGGCCCTTGAGGAGGGCGTCGAGGCCCTTCTTGGTGTTGCCGTACATGGAGCCCCAGACCACGCAGACTTCCTTCTCCTGGGGGCCGTCCATGTAGCCGGCGTACTTGATATAGCGGTCGATGATGGCCTGGGGGCGCTCCCGCCAGATGAGGCCGTGGCTCGGCGCAATTATCTTGATGCCGAGCGGGGCGAGCCTCTCCACGGCGCGCTTCACGAAGAGGCTGAAGCTGCCCACGATGTTGGCGTAGTAGCGGAGGCTCTCGCCCTGGAAGAAGGCGTGCTCCTCGGCGTAGTACTCGTCGTCGAAGACGCGCTTGCCGAGCTTGCCGAAGCTGCCGAAGGCGTCGCAGGAGAAGAGCGTGCCGGTCTCGGGCTCGAAGGTCATCATGGTCTCCGGCCAGTGGACGTTGGGGGTCTCCTCGAAGCGAAGCTTGACGCCGCCCAGGTCGAGCTCGTCGCCCGACTTGACCGCCATGAGGCCGTCCTGGATCTTGTAGAAGCTCTTGACGAGCTCGAGGCCCTTGGCGGTGGACACGATGGTGACGCCGGGGTTCTGGGCCTTGAACTCGGCCAGCCAGCCCGTGTGGTCGGGCTCCAGGTGGTTAAGGACGAGGTAATCGATCGACGAGGCCTCGATGCCCGCGTCGGAGAGCTGCGCCTTCAGGTTGGCCGCCGCTCCGCACCAATCGCGTACTAGGTCGATGAGGGCTACCTTGTCGCCCTTAACGAGGTAGGAATTGAGCGATACCCCATCGGGTATCGGCCAGATGCCCTCGAAGAGATCGGCCGAATCGACATCGGCGTGCAACGCCCAAATACGAGCGCTGATCTTGGCGGCTTTCATCCTCTTGCGGCTCCTTCTATACGGTGCTCGGGCTCCGCCGTCTCGGGCTCGCCCACGGTTAAAGTATAGCGGATACTACGGCAATATACCCGATTGCACAATACGCGCGCCGGTCCGTTCCGGAAAAAAAGGCCGGAACGTCGCGTGACGTTCCGGCCGAACGGTATCGGCGAGCGCCCGAGGGCCTAGAAGGAGCCCGAGCCGAGGGTCAGGGCCACGGACAGGCCCATGGCCCGCCCGTCGTAGAGCACCACGTACTCCCCGTCGTCGAAGCCCAGCGCGAAGAGCGCCGAGGCGGACAGCGACAGGCCGTCGAAGAAGCGGTAGGACAGGGTGGGCTTCACGAAGGCCGAGAGGTCGGTGAGGTTGCCCATCGCGAAGAGCGAGAAGGACAGGTCGTCCAGGAAGAGCTTGGTCCTCGAGAAGGACAGGGCCGCGTAGTGACGCCCGGAGTTGGCTATGAGTCCCTTCATGAGGAGGTTGAAGGCGCTATCGCCGCCCGAGCCGAGCAAGGCCTTGATCGCGTCCTCGCCGTCGCGGGCCTCGGTCACCCTGGCGTCCTTGTCCGCCTTGGCGTAACCCTCGCCGTCGTAGAGGTACTGGGCTATGACGCTGATCTTGGCCTCGCTGTTGGAGTACATGAGCCCCGCGCTGCCCTTGAAGAACCAGGTACCGTCGTAATCGCCCGTCGCGGTGGTCTTGACGAATCTGCTGGCTGCCAGGGTCGGGGAGACCTGCGTCACCCAGGCGCGGTCGGTGCCGAGCTGGGCCACGCCCTCGCCGAAGAGGGCTACCTTGCCGATTGAGCCGGAGGCGGTCGCCATGGCGCGGAAGGGGGCCTCGCGCTTGTAGTAGGCGCCGGCGCCCAGCTCCCAGGCGCCCAGGGCGAACTCGGCCTTGGCCGCAACCGCGGTGTCCTCGGGCTTCATGGTCGCCGAGTCGAAGACGGCGTAGCCCCAGAGGTTGTGCTGGGTACCCGGCAGGGGCAGGTGGGCGCGCAGGGCCACGGGGCCCTCGAGCTGCTCCGTGGGGTTGAAGACGTCTATGGTCTCCAGGTTGATGACGTTGGCCGGCGAGAAGAAGTACCCGACGCCCCAGTTGACCGTCTGCTTGCCGAAGCGGAGGTAGAGCGAGTCGTTCCACGAGAAGTCCGAGAACAGCTCGAAGACCTTCACGTTCGGCAGGGCGAGCGTGGCGCTCGTCGTCGCGACGCTCGACGTTGCGAGCGTCGCTCCGGGAACATAGGTCGCGCTCGTCAGGACGGATTGGGAGGTCGTGAAGGGCCAGGAGGTCTTGACCGAGCCGTAGAAGCGGGAGTCCTCGGACGGCCTCGAGTCGAAGAATACGAGGGCCGAGACGGCGGGCGCAAGGCCGTACTCGTCGGGCTGGGTCAGGTCGAAGGTGCCGTCCCAGGGGGAGTGGTAGTCGAAGCTGGCCTCGGCCCTGCCCGTGAAGCGGCCGCCTACGCGGGTCGACTCGGAGACGAGGAGGCTCTTGACCGAGGCGCCCGCGGCGCCCTCGGCTACCGTCTCCACGACGTCGTCCTCGGAGCCGAAGAGGTCGTCCTCGTCGACGGACAGCGAGTCCTGGGCCGCGGCCGGCAGGGCCAGGGCCAGGGCTACGATTGCGGCGCCCGCGGCGCGGGGCGCGGTTCTTAGGCGGCTCACTGGTTCACCTGCTCGAGGAAGGCCTTGGTGAAGACCTTGTCCGGCAGGGGGGCCAGCGACTGCTCGGTCATGGTCAGCTGGCTCTTCTCCCCGGGGTTGAGCTCGTCCACGTAGAGCATCTGGGACGGCATGAGCTTGCCGCCGAGCTCCACGTACTTGGGATAGAGGCTCGTCCTCATGAGGCGGCCGGAGACCGAGTAGTCCTCCTGCTTGAGGAGCATGGTCTTGTCCTTGCGGACGTACAGGACGACCCGGTCGTAGGTGGGCTCCTTGGTCTTGGCCTTGAGGTCGATGACCCAGACGGCTATCTTCCCTACCTTGCCCTCGACCGTGCTCGTCACGTCGTAGTCGTCCAGGATGCTCCGCTTGGCCAGGTCGGAGTTCTTGGCCTCGCTGTCCTGGATGTTCTCCTTGAGGGACGAGAACGAGAATTTGCGGCTCGTGGGGTCGTAGAACCAGACCTTGTCGTCCTCGCGCAGGTAGCCCTGGCCCTTGTTGACCTCGGGCAGGACGACGACCATGGTGAACTGCTCCTTGGCGTCGCGGCGGTACATCCTGACCTGGGTCACGCTGTCCTTCTCGCCGGGCTTCTGGGAGACTATGGTATAGAGGGCGGCGAAGTCGCTGGACTCGAAGTCGCCCATCTCGTCGAGCTCGCCGAGGATCCTGGCGACGTCCTGGGCGAAGGCCGCGGGAGCCGAGGCGGCGGCCGCCAGGGCTACCGCTAGTATGAAACGCTTCATGCGTGTCCTTCCTTTACTTCTGCGTCCGCAGGGCCTCGGCCGGCGTCAGCCTAGCCGCCTTGCCCGCGGGGCTCGCGACCGCTATGAGGGTCAGGAGCGCTATGATGACGACGTTCGCCAGCGCCCGGAGGGGCGGCAGGTAGAACGAGAGGTGGCCGTTCCTCATGATGAGGAAGGCGGGATTGTCCATGCCGAAGTTGATGAGCGAGAGGCCGGCCATGACTATCATGGCGAGGACGATGCCCGCCACCGCGCCGCCCAGGGCCAGGAACACGGCCTCGTAGAGGAACATGGAGCGCACGCCCCCCCTCCTCACGCCGAGCGCCCGCATCGTGCCTATCTCCCCGATGCGCTCGAACATCACCATGCTGAAGGTGTTGGTTATGCCCACCATGATGATTATGAAGAGCACGACCAGGATGACGGCGGCCGTGGTATCGAGGGCCGCCACGATCTGCTTGATCTGCGACAGGACCTCGTTGATGGTGAAGAGCCTGTACTTGACGCCGTCCCACTGCTGCTTGCGCTGCTGTCGCATCAGGGCCTGGAAGGGCGTCTCGGCTCCGGACTCGTCCTTGACGCCGCGCTCGAAGAGCTGGACCGAGCCGGATAGCTCGGCGTAGATGGCCGCGGCCGAGGTCTCGGCGAAGCGCAGGCCCTCGAGCATTATGCCCACCGTCTGGTACTCGTCGGGCCTTAAGCCTATGAGCTCGTTGACGTAGGCCAGGTTGGCGTAGGAGACCATCTGGCTGAAGGCGCTGGCGTCGTAGCTCACGCCCGCCAGGACGAGCTCGCCTACGTTGTTCTGGCCCGTCACGGTCTCGAGCTGAACGAGGAGGCGGTCGCCGACCTTGGCGTTGAGCTTCTTGGCGAGGCGCTCGGAGAGGACGAGGCCCTGCTCGTCGGCCATGCCGTCCCAGGAGCCTTCCTTGAGGAGGAGCCTGTCGCGGAGGTAGCTCTCCTTGGCGATGTCGGCGCCGTCGATGTTGGTGCTGATCTTCTTGCCCTCGAAGATGAGGGTGCCGGAGAACGACGAGCGCTTGGCTATGGCCTTGACGGGGGCGCCGGAGGCGGCTATGGCCGCGGACAGGGCGCTATCGTCTCGTATGACCGAGAAGTCCTTGTCCTTGGGGCCCTTCTCCTTGCCCTCTATGAAGATGTGCCCGCCAATGAGGTCGGCGAAATTCTCGGCTACGTTGGCCGAGAAGGAGCCGGCGAAGCCGTTGATGACGGTGACTATCATCACGCCGAAGGCTATGGCGCTCGCCAGGAGAACTGTCCGTTTCTTCTGGCGCGTCAGGTTTCGTAGCGCGATATTGGGTATGGTACTCACGGTAACCCCTTACGACTGCATGGCCCGCACGGGCTGTATGCGCAGCGCCACGCTGACCGGGTAGAAGCTCGACACGACGCCGACCGCGATGATGACCGCGAGCGACCAGACGAGCGATAGCGGGTCGATGCTCGCCCTGAGCAGCTGGCCGCCGAAGAGAATCTGCAGGAATTCGTTCGACGCCTCTATGCCGATGGCGTTGACGACGGCCGCCGCGATGAACGATAGGACTATGCCTATGAAGCCGAAGACGACCGAGAGCGTTATGGTCTCCATGGCGAAGAGCTTCCGTACGAAGCCCTTGCCGCCGCCCAGGGCGCGCATGGTGCCTATCTCCCCGGTACGCTCGATTATGGAGACTACCAGGGTGTTCATGATGATGATGATGGACACGACGGCGAGAATGACTATGGCCACCGTGAAGACGATGCGCAGTACGTCTACGGACTGGGCGTAGGGGCCGGCGGCCTTCTGCCAGTCGCCCGCGTTGGCCGCTATGCCCTCCTGGGCGAACCAGGCATTAAGCGCCGCGACCACTGAGGCGGTCTTGGCCGGGTCGTCGAGCCTGAGGAGTATCGAGTGCCAGGCGCCTGTGTCGGCCTTGTTGAGGCGCTCCCGGGCGCTCGTGTCGCCGAGCAGGGAGGCGAAGCCTTCCTCGGTCAGAGCGGCGCCGAGCGAGGCGGACGAGGACTCCACCGTGCCGAAGTCGGACTCGTCGAAGAGGGACTCCAGGTCGTCCGTGGCGAGCATCGAGGTTTCCTTGTCGGATAGCTCGATGTCCTCGGCGGCGCCCACGGTCATGCCGGACAGCACGCGGAGCGTGTCTATGTCTATGTAGGTGAGCTGCTCGGGGCCGGCGCCGTCGGTGACGCGCTTGAAGGTGCCCACGATGGGGACGCTCCGTAGCCGCATGACGGAGTTGCCGAAGCCCTGCACGAGTATCTCGTCGCCCAGGGCTAGCTCTCGCTTGAGGTACTTGGATAGCTTCTCCAGGCGGTCCGAGGCTATCATGATGCCGGGCTGGCCGGGCTTGAGGAATTCGCCCGTCTCGAGCTCTATCGTGTCGAAGAGCTTCCAATAGTTAGGCGCGTCGACGCCGAAGAACATCATGACGGCGGCGGACATGTCCCTGTCCTCGTCGTCGTCGGCCGCGTCGTCTACGGCCTCGTCGTCTACGGCCTCGTTGGAGGCTATCCCGAAGCCGGAGGCCGAGCCCGAGGCCCGGGCCACGCCGGGCATGCTCGAGGCGTAGGCGAGCACCTTCTCGTACTCCGGTACGATGGGCGTCTCCTCCATGCCGCCGATAGACTGCACCCCGAAGAGGGATACGGGCCCGTCGGCCACGCCGGTGATGATGACGTCGCCCGTGTAGTTCTTGGTGAACGACGATTGTATGCCCCGCTTGGAGGCGTCCAGGAAGGCGTTGCCGAGTACCATGATGAGCATGCCTAGGGCCAGGAGTATCCCCACGATGAGGCTCTTGGCCTTGTGCTCTACCAGGTTGCGGAACGCCATGCGAAGCGTTACCGGCATGACCCTACTCCTTGGCGCCGATGCCGCCCGCGCAGGCCGCGTCTTCCTCGCGGCGGCGGTTCTCGGTCACGAGCCCGTCGCGGAGGCGGACGATATGGTCCGCTATGTCCACGATGCGAGCGTCGTGCGTACTGAATATGAACGTCGTCTCGAGCTCTCGGTTGATCTTCTTCATCAGCTCAAGGATCTGCTCGCCCGTGGCGCTGTCCAGGTTGGCGGTGGGCTCGTCGGCCAGCACGATCTGGGGCCTGGTGACCAGGGCGCGCGCTATGGCTACGCGCTGGCGCTGGCCGCCCGATAGCTCGTTAGGCTTGTGCTTCTTCCATTCGGTCAGGCCTACCTCGGCTATGAGGTGGTCTATCCATTCCTTCTTCTCGGACTTGGCCACGCGGGTCTTGCCGAGGAGCAGGGGGAACTCTATGTTCTCCCAGACGTTGAGGACCGGGATGAGGTTGAAGGACTGGAATATGAAGCCGATGGTATCGTGCCGCAGCCGGGTCAGCTCGTCGTCGCTCAGCTTGGAGACGGGGGCATCCTCAATGAATACCTCGCCGGAGGTGGGCGTGTCGATGAGGCCGATCATGTTGAGGATGGTGGACTTGCCGGACCCGGAGGGACCCGCGATGGATATGAAATCTCCCTTTTGGATGTCGAAGTCGACGCCCTTTACGGCTTCCACCAGGGTTTTTCCCAGGGGATAGGTCTTTTTTACATCCCGCAGCTCCACGATCTTCACGGCAGGCTCCTTGTTGAGCCGCCATTCTATCAATTCCGCCCGCATGACCACAAGAGCGCCCCAGGCCGCCATGCGCCGGCTCCGCGCCGGCGTGGATTTTGCTTGACCCGCGACCGGATGAATGGGTATTTTTTGAACAAAATATACCGCAGGAAGTTTCGATGTCTAAGCATGCGTCTCATGGTACGAAGGAAGAGAAGGAAGTGAAGAACGCCCAAGCGGCCGCGGAGGCCCAGGTCGGTTCCGAGGCCGAAGCTCAAGATCAGGCGAAGGCTCCCGAGGCCGTCTCCGAGGAGGCGGCTGCGCGGGTCCGGGAAGAGTTGGGGGCCAAAGTCGCATCCCTGGAGGCCGAGATTTCCAATCTGAAGGACCAGTACCTCCGCAAGGCGGCGGAATTCGAAAATTTCCGCAAGCGGATGAACAAGGAAAAGCAGGACGCCATCGACTTCGCCAATCAGAGCCTGCTCTTGGACCTCATCCCCGTGATAGACGACTTCGAGCGGGCCATCAAATCCTCCGAGGCCGGTCGGGACTACGATACCCTCCACGAGGGCATCAGCCTCATTGAGAAGCGCCTGGTTTCCCAGCTGGAGAACAAGTGGGGCCTCGTGCGCTTCGACTCCGCGGGGGAGGCCTTCGATCCCAACAGGCACGAGGCCATCATGATGGAGAAGACCGCCGAAGTGGCCGAGCCCACAGTGGCCGAGGATTTCCTCAAGGGTTACGCCCTTAAGGAGCGCATAGTCCGGAGCGCCAAGGTTAAGGTGCATATGCCGTTGGAAACTACGGAAGGACCGTCCGCCGAATAGCGCTGACGATCGCGTCCCGTTTTTAGTATATTTGGAACGCATAAGAAGGAGTCTGGAAATGGGTAAAATTATAGGAATCGACTTGGGCACCACCAACTCGTGCGTGGCCGTATTGGAAGGCGGAGAGCCGATCGTCATCCAAAATTCCGAGGGAGGACGGACCACCCCCTCCATCGTCGGTTTCACCGGAAAGGGCGAACGGGTCGTCGGCCAGCCGGCCAAGAACCAGATGATCACCAATCCGGAAAACACCATCTACTCGGTCAAGCGCTTCATGGGGCGCCGCTACTCCGAAGTCACCAGCGAGATGAAGCTGGTTCCCTATAAGGTCATGGAGCAGGGCGACGACGTCCGGGTGGACATCGGCGGAAAGATGTACTCTCCCCAGGAGATATCGGCCTTCATACTCCAGAAGATGAAGAAGACCGCCGAGGATTACCTGGGCGAGCC
>CAZNNA010000121.1:3366-9571 GCA_964573825.1 uncultured Treponemataceae bacterium | reverse complement strand
GGGCTCGCAAGGTCAAGGGAAGCCTCATTCACCATTCCGACCGCGGTAGCCAGTACCTGGCGATTCGATATAGCGAGCGATTGATCGAAGCAGGGATTAGCGCTTCTGTCGGCAGCGTCGGCGATGGATACGATAACGCGATGGCGGAGACGATCAATGGCTTGTTCAAGACTGAGGTAATCTAAGCGCGCGGTCCATGGCGCGGTCTAGAAGCGGTCGAGTATGCGACGCTCGAATGGGTTGATTGCTTCAATAACCGCCGTCTTCTCGAACCGATTGGAAATATTCCTCCAGCTGAACTCGAGAAGGCATACTATACTAGGCAAGACGGTCAGGCCTTGGCAGCTGGACTCATATAACCAGTACTCCGGCGAACCCGGGGCGGTTCATGGATCAGCTGTTCGGGCTGGAGTAAAGTCGTAGTTCGGGGAAAAAGCCGGTTTTTACCCCAAAACCGCAAAAACCCCGAAAAGACAGTTCCTATCAGTGAACGGAGAGGGCAATGAAATCGCGTATCGCCGCACTCGCCATCATATTAATCACGGTCCGACTGGCGGGACTCTGGGGCGAAGGAACCGAACCAGTCCTGAAAAGCCAGGAAGGGCACTCCCTCGGTCTGCAATGTCTAGCCGCCTCCCCGGACGGCAAGTACATCCTGTCGGGCTCCTCCGACCACACCGCGAGGCTCTGGAGCCTCGAATCAGGCAAAGAGCTCCGGACCTTGGCCGCCGGCAAGCAGACCGTCGCCTCGGTCTGCTTCTCGCCCGACGGGAAGGCAGCCCTCACGAGCTCGGAAGACGGCTATTTCACTATATGGGATCTGGCGAGCGGATCGAAGCTGGCGAGGCGGAAGGGTGCGGCGTTGGAGGCGCCCCGGGCCATCTTCTCTCCGGACGGGAAGGCGATCCTCCATATCGACGACGATATCGACAAAGGCGAACGGCGGTATCGCCTGCGAATCCTCGATCGAGCCGCGGACTTCCGGGTAGTCAAGGATCTTCCTCATCCTTACCGGGTGACCGACTTCGTCTATTCCCCCAAGGGAGACCTTATCGCGTCGGGCGCGGATGACGAAATCGTGCGGCTCTGGGACGCCCGTTCGGGCAAGAAGCTCCGCGAGCTCCACGGACACCAGAATGCCATAAGATCGCTCTCCTTTTCGCGCGATGGCAGCCGCCTGCTCTCCGCATCCCCGGACGAGGTGATTTCCTGGGACGTCCGGCGAGGCGCCAAGCTCTGGTCGTTTTCCGAGACCAGGTCCATAAGGACAGCGGCTTTCTGTCCCGACGAGACAAAGGCCCTTGTTTATTCCTACGGAAGCGCGGCCCTAGTGGACGCGGCGACCGGGAGAAGCTTGGAAACCTTCAAGACGGAAATGCTAGCCTTCGGCCCGAGGCCTTTCTACCCCGGCGTCCCCGGAGCCCTCTGCTGGGCAAGGGACTCGATCAAATCCTTCGATCCCGCGAGCGGGGTCGCGCACCCGCTGTTCGGAGGGTGTGATTTCAGCACCCTGGTCAGCATCGCCGTCGCTCCGGAAGGGAGGATAGTCGCGGGATACGATGATGGATCCCTGAAGACCTGGGACGCGAGGAGCGCCCGGATACTGCGGTCCTTCGACCGCTCGGAGCGTCTCGCGTCGAAGACCGACGGCGGCGTTTATTCCCTCTGCCTCACGCCGAATGGGGACAGGCTGCTGTTCTCCAACCTGAAAAACGAGGTAATAGCCCTCGATCCGATCTCCGGGGAGGAAAGCGTAGTCTTCAGGGCGTCTCCTGGGGCCTTGTTCGACGTCTCCTTCCGCCTCTCCCGCGATGGAAAGGTCATACTCAAAAACGACAAGAATTCGATCCGGATCGCGAGCGCCGACGGGAGCCGGACCATATCCTCGTTCGATGTGTCCTTCTCATATATCAGAACCGTCGCGATCTCTCCGGACGGGTCGCTCGCGGCGGTCGGCGGAAAGCCGCAAAAAGGCGACGACGGGTATGTGGAGCTCTGGGACGCGCGGAGCGGAACCAAGCTCAGGACTTTCAAGGGCATGTATTGGGACCCGGCGCACGCGACCTTCTCCGATGACGGAATGACCTTGGCCTTCTGCGACGGGAGCGCCGGGAAATTCCACTGCTTCGACCTGCGCGAAGGCCATGACATGATCGCGGGGGAGGACAACGGATACGTTGCCGCCCTGGCCTTCGCCCCCGACGGCAAGAGCATCCTGAGCTCGAACAAGGAGCATGGGCTCAGCTCCTGGGACGTCAGGACCGGAGCGCGGCTCCGGAGGTACGAGATACCGGACAAGGAATACAACCGCGCGGGTGTCGCCTTCAGCCCGGACGGGAAATACCTCGTCTTCGGCTTCTCCGACAAGGCGCTGATGCTGTACCGGACCGACAGCTCGACGCCGATCGCGAAGCTCATGTCCTCCCGGGACGGATCCAAGTGGCTGACGATCACGCCGGACGGGTACTGGGACGGCAGCCCCGACTGCGGGGATCTCGTGGCGATGGTGCGCGGCCTGGAATGCTGGAACATCGACCAGTTCGCCGCCAGGAACAACAGGCCCGACATCATCGCCGCCAGGCTCGGCGCCGACTCGGACCTCGTGGATCAATACCGGCAGGCCTGGCAGAAGCGCCTCAGGCGGCTCGGCCTGGAAGAGGGAGACCTCAGCGGGGACTACCGGGTCCCGTCGGCGAGGATCGCCTCGGCGCGGCAGGAGGGCAGGAACCTCGAGCTCGCCCTTTCCTTCAGCGCTAACGGCAAGCCCTTAAAACGCTACCAGGTCTTCGTGAACGGCGTGCCCCTCTTCGGCTCCGAGTGGAAGCCGCTCTCGGGCTCGGCGGCGGAGGCGACGGAGCGTTTGGAGCTAGTCGAGGGCGACAATAGAATCGAGGTCTCCTGCATGGACGCGGGCGGAGCCGAGAGCTTCCGCGCCGCGAGATCCTTCACCGGCCCGGGAGGGAGGACTCCCGACCTCTACTTCCTGGCCTTCGGCGCCTCGGCCTATTCCGATCCCTCGATAAACAGCCTGAGATACGCCGCGAAGGATGCCCGGGATCTCGAGGCGGCCTTCCGGTCGATGGAAGGGAAAGGCTTCTCGAGAGTCATCACCCGGGTGTATACGGACGCCGAGGTGACCAAGGAAGCGATCGGACGGGCGAAGGATTTCCTGGCCGGCTCGCGCCCCGACGATGCCTTCGTGCTCTTCATATCGGGCCACGGGATCCAACTGCGCGACCCGGGGGAGGCGGCCGGCGCTTCGGCGGTGTCGACCTACTATTACGTCACGGCCGACGCGAAGTTAGCCGACATCAGGGGAACGGCGGCGGAATTCGCGGCCATCGAGGGGATACTCCAGGGCATCGCCCCCCGGAAGAAGCTCTTCCTCATGGACACCTGCGAGTCCGGGGAGAACGACGAGGGGTCGATCGCCGCCCGCCTGCCCTCGTCGGATGCGCGAGGACTGCTCGCCCGGGCCCTGGCCCCCGAGAGCACGCGGGGCCTGCTCCTCCTGCCGCAGGGGACGCGCCGGGCGACCCGATTCGACAGGGACCGCTACATCTACAACGACCTCCTGCGGAGATCGGGCGCCATCGTGTTCTCTTCGTGCCGTGGCGACGAAAGCTCCTTGGAATCCGATGCCTGGCGCCAGGGGGCCTTCACCGCGAAGCTGCTCGAGGCCTTCCGAGATCCGGCCGCCGACGGCGACCATGACGGCCTCGTCTCCACCGACGAGCTGAGGATCTACGTCTCGGCCGAGGTGCCGAAGCTCGTGCGTTCCGTCGACCCCGGGGCCGAACAGCATCCTACCGTCGACCGCGACAATATCTACGCGAGCTTCGGCTTCCCGAGGCTGGACTGATGCGCCTTGAAACCGGGCGGGGACCAGATCGGCCGCCCCGTCCGTGAAGCGCTATTTCTGGGCTGGCGAGAATGGTATCCGTTCCGGTCCCCGACGTCTGTTCGGGTCGATGAGCGGAATCCGTCCTTGTTCCCGGATGTAGGTCTAGATGGCCTCAGCATCGTCGGCAGCATCCATAAGGAATAGCGATGCCGAACCTTGCTCTCGGTCAGTTTCTCCATGGGAATGGCTGCCGGGGAATCGTGGACATTTGCACCGGTCACGATCGCCGCTATGGGGAATCCTATATCGCTGACATCAAGATGGAGCTTGCAGCCTTTCGAGGTTAACATGTTGCCCTGACTTTATTCTTGCATCCCCAAGCACATTCCTTTAACAGCTTGGACAAGGATATGCTGGCGGTCAGCCCCAGCTGTGCCTCGAGTCGTGAAGCCTCCTTCTCTGCCCGGATCTCTCCCTTCCGGGGCCGCCCGCGTTACCGTTTAGGTCTTGAGGAAACGACATAGCTCTTCTTGATTGCCGGGGTCTCGCGAGCCTCGATCGCCGTCGAGTCACGGCTGGCATATCCGGTGATTCGTCCTTCGTGGTATCGGGTTACCAGGGTAATCAATACTTTGGCCATCGTGAGGCCCTCGGAAAAATCCTTCAGCCGACGGGAAACGGTCGCAGTACTGGGAACATCATCGAAATCGCAGATCCTGCGCAAGCTAGGATCGTTGATCAACCGGTTTCGGAGGTCAGGAATCATTGTAATTAAAAAAAGCTTCGTGCCAAGAACTCCCGCATGATGGGCTCATTCGGACAAGGCGGTCTCACTATTTTCGAGGGGCTTTTCGCAATGGTCCTCGGCAATGCTTCTTCGACGACACGAAGCGGGGAAATGAAACGTCGTTGTTCATCGGTGAGGTATTCTTCTAAGCAACCGTGGATACCGAAAGAAAGCGTTAGGATAGTCTGGGCGCCACCAATGATTCCTGTTACAGTCTTCATTGCGGTGGCCTCTATGCTTGCCATTGTCTGGTAACTAGATCTTACAGGATTTGGCCCCTTTTTCAGCATATATCATTCAAGGCTCGAGTTAAAGAGCCTCCCTGATAAGAAAACAGCGGCGCGCCCGCCCTTCCGGGCGGGTGCGCCGCTATCCCTGGTAGCTTAACGCGAAGGGCTAGTTAGCCGGGCTCGCGGCGAGCTTGGCCTCCTCCGCCTTGGGACCGCGCTTGGACCGGATCTTTTCCCAGAGGTAGACGAAGCCGGTGGCTATGAAGATCGTCGAGTAGGTGCCGGCAATCATGCCCACGATCAAAGCCAGGGCGAAGTCCTTGATGCTGCCCGAGGTGAAGACGTAGAGGGACAGTACCGCGAGGAGCGTGGTCACCGTGGTGATGATCGTTCGGCCGAGGGTCTCGGTGATCGACTTATCGAGTATGCCGGATAGCTTGGCCGACGGGTCGAGCTTCCTATCCTCGCGGATACGGTCGAAGATAACGATGGTGTCGTTGATCGAGTAACCGAGTATCGTGAGGATGGCAGCTATGGAGGTAGTGTTGAACTCCATGCCCGTCCACACGATGAACCCCAGGACGATGAGGCCGTCGTGCAGGATGGCTATGATGGCGCCCAAGGCGTACTGGAACTTGAAGCGGAAGGTCGCGTAGGCCATGATGGCCAGCACCGTGAACAGCGTCAGCTTCCAGGCGCTATCGGCGAGGTCCTTGGAGAAGCGAGCGCCGACGTAATCGGTGCTCATGGCAACGACCTTTCCGGCGCCGAAGGATCCCTCCAGGGCCGCGTCGATAGCCAGCGGTATCTTCTCGCTGAAGGCCTTGTCGCTGCCGTCGTCGCGTACGCGGATGAGGTACTGCATCGAGCCGGCCGAGCCCAGGCTCTGCACGGAAGCGCTACCTAGGTCCTTGAGGGCCGCGCGGACCTGCTCGATGGAACCGAAGGCCTCGGCCTCCGCCTTGGGTAGGCGATGCACGAGGACCGGGGCCTTGCCGAGCGTATAGTCGCCCTGGTAGGTGGGGACGAGCAGGTCGGCCGAGAGGCCGGCGCCGTCCCTGACGCTCATGGCTATGCCCTCGGCCTTCATGAGGGAGGCGAGGTCAGCGAGGGTGCCCACCGTGGCCAGGTTCCACTCGACGGTCCTGGACTCCACCTCGGCGCCCGAGAAGACGACGCGCAGGGTCGAGTCGCCGATGGACAGCACCGGCGAGCCTGAGCCGTCGTAGGAGAGGTCGGCGGCCGGATAGGCCAGCTGTACGCTCTGGTTGACGCCGGCCTGGAAGTCGACGCCGAGGTTGATACCCTTGACGAAGATCCCCGCGAGGCCGAGCGCGATAAGGG
>CAZNNA010000121.1:0-3356 GCA_964573825.1 uncultured Treponemataceae bacterium | reverse complement strand
CGATGACAGCCGGTATGTACGCCTTATGGAAGGCAATAAGCTTCTTCATTTCACCCTCCAGCTGACGGACAGGGTCTGTCGCTTGAAGACATCCGTGTTGAAGTCGAAGATCAGCCTCGAGACGAAGAGCGAGGTGAAGAGCGACGACATATTTCCGATCGCGAGGCTGACGGCGAAGCCCTGGATGGGGCCGGTACCGAGCTGCGACAGGAAGAGCGCGGCCAGGATGGTCGTGATATTCGAGTCCATGACGGCCCAGAAGGCCTTGTTGAAGCCGGCGGTGACGGCGGCCTTACGGCCCTTGCCCTCTCGCAGCTCCTCCTTCATGCGCTCGAAGATGATGACGTTGGCGTCTACGGCCATGCCTATCGTCAGCACGAAGCCGGCGATCGACGGCAGGGTCAGGGTCAGGTTGAAGGCGGTCAGGATCGAGAACATGAGGTACAGGTTCAGGACCTGGGCTATGGCCGCGTTGACGCCCGCGCCCTTGTAGTAGAGGAGCATGAAGGCGAAGACGGCCAGGAGGCCTATGAGCACGGCATTGCGGCCGGCCAGTATGGAATCGGCGCCGAGCGAGGCGCCTATGGCCTGCTGGGTCTCGACGACGCCGAGCGCAGGATCAGGGCCAGGTTCTGGGCCTCCTCCGCCTGGAAGCCGGTGATCTTGACGTTGGCCTGGATGGGCCCGGAGATACGGGCGCCGGTACGGACCTTGTCGTCCAGCACGACGGCCATGGTCTTCTCGACGTTGGCGCTCGTCAGGGCGTAGAAGAGCTCGCCGCCCTCCTTATCCAGGTTGAAGACGACCTCGGGCTGACCGGTTATGGGATCGGCGCTGACCGTGGCGCTCTCTATATGGGTACCATCGAGGCCGGGGACCTCGGCTATGACCATGTAGCGGCCGGTCCACTCGTCCAGGCCGTACTTGTCCTTGGTATAGTACTTGCGGACCACGCTACCGGCGGGAACGACGCTCGGGTCGGAGACCTCGAGGCGCTCGTTTACGGCGAGCGGATCGCGGGCCAGGAGCGCGGAGAGGGCGGAGGTGGCCGCCTCGTCCACGATGTGGAAGGCCAGCTTGCCGCGGCCGAGGATGATGCCGTTGATGCGCTCGGGATCGGCGGCGCCCGGTATCTCCACGTAGATCTTGTCCTCGCCCTGGCGCCTGATCACCGGCTCCGTGAGGCCGAACTTGTCGATACGCGAGTTGAGCACCTCGACGGCGCGAACGACGGCGTCGTCGCGCTCGGCGGCCGAGAGCGTCTTGCCGATCTTGGCCTCGAGGGCGTCGAGGTCGGCGCGTATGACCACCGACATTCCGCCCGAGAGGTCCAGGCCGAGCTGGACGGAGGTACCGTGCAGCTTCTTGAGGGCCAGGATGCGCTCGCGATGGTAGTCCTCGATCTCCGCCAGCGCGTCCGCCTGGTTGTCGAAGCCCGCCAGGAAGGCCTTGGCGTTCCAGGCCTCGGGAGCCTTGAGGCCTATGTCCTTGTAGATCGCCTTGGCGCGCTTGACGAGGGGCCCGAAGCGATCGGGCAGCGGGGCGGGATCGGCGGCGAGGCCGACGATCTCGGCCAGGTCGGCCCTGGCTACGCGCCACGCGTATTCCCTGATCTGCTCGCGCGAGCCGAGTGCGAGGGCCTGGTCTTCCTTCGGAGTCATGGCGTACCACTTGATCGACGGGAGGAGAAAGGCGAACGCGACGGCCAGCACGACGAGCACGATGATGAATCTTTTAGTCTTGTTCATGCGTTGACTCCGGTGGTGTCGAGAGGAGGTAGGAAGGCCCGGCCGCAGGGCCGGGCCGGGAACACGTTACTTTGAGGCCTCTTGCTTGCCCTCGGCGGGCTCGGCGGAGGATTCCTCGCCGCGGGCGTCCACCGACGCTATGGCGGACTTGGAGAACTCGAGCTTGGTCGAGTCGTCGACCTTGACGACGACGGTCTTCTCCTTGACGGAGGAGATGACGCCGTGGATACCGCCGATGGAGACGACCCTGTCGCCCTTCTTCATGGCGGCGATCATCTTCTGCGCCTCTTTCTGCTTCTTGTTCTGGGGGCGGATGATCATGAAGTAGAAGATCGCGAAAACGGCGCCGAACATCACGACCGTGGAGATCATGGAGCCGGTCGAGCTGGCGGGAGCGGCCTGCAGGAGGGTAAGGCCGGATAGCATGCTGTTCATACCGATGTCCTCAATAAAAGGGAAGGATTGGCGCCAAAGGTACCATAGAAGGTGGGTACCGTCAAGTTTTAGGCGCCGTAGGCCGATCCATGAGGTTCGAGCCGCTCCAGAGGGCTTAACGACCGACGCCGAGCCGGGCTATAGTAGGCCCATGGCCGCGAGCATTCTATGGTACGACCTTGAGACCTTCGGGCTGGAACCGCGGCACGACAGGATAGCGCAATTCGCCGCGCTCCGCACCAACGAGGCGCTGGAGCCGATATCCGATCGCCTCGTCCTCTATAACCGTATCGCCGCCGACTACCTCCCCAGCCCCTATTCCTGCCTCGTGCACGGCATATCGCCCCAGGAGACGCTCGAGAAGGGCATCCCCGAGTACGAGTTCGCCAAGGCCGTGCGTACGGAGATGCTGGCGCCGGGCACCTGCGTGGCGGGCTACAACTCCATTAAATTCGACGACGAATTCATACGCAATCTCTTCTATCGTAACGCCTTCGACCCCTACGAGCGCGAATGGGCCGACGGCAACACGCGCTGGGACGTCATCGACCTCTTCCGCGCCACGAGGGACCTGCGTCCCGAGGGGCTATCCTGGCCCGACGGCGAGGACGGTAAGCCGGACTATAGGCTCGGGAGCCTGGCCGCGGCCAACGGGGTAGCCCTGGAATCGGCCCACGACGCCTTCCACGACATCAAGGCGACGATAGACCTGGCCCGCCTCGTCAAGGCCGCCCAGCCCCGGCTCTACGACTGGTACTGGCGGCACCGGACCCGCGACTCGCTCCGGCCGCTCATCAACCTGGCCGATAGCGAGCCGCTCGTGCACAGCGCGGCGCGCTACACGAGCGCTCGCGGCTGCTCCACCGTGGTGGCGCCCGTGGGCATGCTGCCGGGCCGGCGCGACGCCGTCGTCGCCATCGACCTGCGCTTCGACCCAGCTCCCCTCGTCGCCCTGGACGCGGAGGAGCTCAGGCGCCGCGTCTTCGCCCGCAAGGCCGAGCTGCCCGAGGGCGAGCGCATCCCCCTCGTCGAGCTGCGCCTGAACCGCTGCCCCTTCCTGGCGCCCCTGTCGGCGCTCAGCCCGGAGGCCTCCTCTCGCCTGGGACTGGACCCGGCCGAGGCCAAGGCGCGCGCCCGCAGCCTGTCGCGGGAGCCCGGGCTCATCCAGAAGCT
>CAZNNA010000120.1:3286-9583 GCA_964573825.1 uncultured Treponemataceae bacterium | reverse complement strand
GTACCGCTCCAGCTCTTCGCGTACTTCTGCGCGCTCGAGCTGGGCTGCGACGTCGACCAGCCGCGCAACCTGGCCAAGAGCGTGACGGTGGAGTGATGATTCCAAGGCTCGGGCGCGCCAGGCCTAGCGCCTCGGCTATCGTCCCGGCGCTCTCCCTGGGGCTGGCTCTCGCGGCCTCGTGCCTCGTCGCCTGCGTCCCCGCCGGGAGTGCTGGCGGCGCGCCTGGCGGGGCGCCGAGCGACGCCCGAGCGTGCCGTCAGAGCCTGTAATCGCTCCTAGCCCGGTCCCCGAGGGCGCCGTGCCGAAGGAACGGGCGGCCGTGCCCGGCCTCGGGCCGGGCCGGGCCGTCCTCGTCGACGGGACCGAGGCCGGGCGAGGCCTCCCGGGCTTCGGCCGGAACGCCATAGAGCGCCTCTCCGGGAGCTACGCCATCGCCTCCGAGCCCGGATACCTATCGGTCGAGGTCTGGTTCACGAGGGAGGGGCTCCTGTACTCCGAGCCCTGGCGCGCGACGGCCTGCCCGGGGCTCGGTCCCGGCTGGACGGCCTACTCGAGGGACGAGGCCGACGGAAGCGTACTCTGGGCGCTCTCGAGCCCCGGCTACCGCCTGCTCGCCCGCTTCCCGGCCGGGTACGCTTCCGGGGCGATACCCAGCTCTCCGCCCGGCTCCGCGGTCCATCCGGAGCCCTGTCGCTTCCTCTCGGCGCTGGCAGACCGCTTCTCCTTCTTTCACCGCTACGCCGAGCGGCCCGAGGACGTATCCTTTCCGGCTTTCCTTGACATGCTGAGAAGGTAAAGAGAGAAGGATCGGCGGCTTATGCTAGGTGTTCGGTCCTGCGCGAAGTAAGCGTTCTAGCTCGATAGGGCTCAAGCCGAGTATCGCGGCGACCGTATCAGGGCTCATGTCTTCCGCGATCATCCTCTGAGCGAACTCGCGCTTAGCCTCTATGCGTCCTCTCTCAATACCCTGCTCGATACCCTTTGCACTACCTTGCTCTAATCCTTGTTCGAGCCCTTGTTCGAGCCCTTAATCGAGCCCTTAATCGAGCCCTTCCTGGCGACCTTCTTGAAGTCCTTTCTGTCGCCCCTGTTCCAGGCCATCCTCGATACCCTTCTTGAGGCCTTCCTCGTAACCGGTGAGCTTGTAGCTGGCGATGATATGGGTATAGTTGCGGCGCATATCGTAGTAATGACGACGGTCCTTGCTGGCATTGAAGTCACACATAAGCTCCAGGGCCTCCGCGAAAACAGGGTCGGGCAGGAGGGCGTTGAGCTGCTCGGGCCTGAGCTCATGGCCCTTGGCTAGGAAGTAGAGCCAGGCCTGCTCATCTCCCTTACCAATACTACTATCGCCTATTTTAGCTAACATCAAGCGACGCCAAGCCTCGAGTTCTATGGCGATGATGCAAAGGTCATCATGCAGGACGCGAGCGGTCTGTTCGCAGCGGAGGCGAACGACATGGAGCCATTCGCCGTCATTCCAGAGCGGCTGCTCGAGTACCCAAAGGCTCACGACGGGCCTGTGGTCGCGGTAGGTGCGTCCCTTGTCGATCTGCCTCAGGTAGAGCCGGGCCCAGTTATGGAGCATGAGCTGCTCGAGGCCAGTGTGGTAAGCCATCTGCATCTCTAGCTGGACGTCCCGCCCTGCCTCGTCTTGGTAGAGTATGTCTAGCTCTATGTCTTTCTCGCCCTTGAACTCCGAATACTTGAACGGGTTCTTGATGACGAGCTCGGTGACGGCCGGGAGGCCTGCCACCTTGAACATAGCGTTCAGGAAGCTCTTGGTGATCCCGGTGTGACCTTCGCTCCCGAAGATGCGCTTGAAGACGATATCGACGCGCGGATCGATGGGTTCGTAGTCGTCTTGCATGGCTAAGCCCTCCGTGGGGGAGCCACGCTCCTCGGCGCGCCGGCGCTTGCGCTTCGTTACGACTTTCTCAATAACTCCTCGTAGAACATGACGCAGCGGCGGACGTTGTCGACGGAGACGCGCTCGTTGGGGCCGTGGACGCCGCCGAGCTCCTCCTGGGTCTGGGCGATGGGCTCGAAGCGGTACATGGCCTCGGCGACGCCGATATAGTGCTTGGTGTCGGTGCCGGCGGTGAACATGAAGGGGACGGCGCCCGCCTCGGGGAAGACCGTCCGTATGCAGCCCTCGATGGCGCGGTAGCCCTCGTGATCGGTCGGCGACTCCGGCAGGGGCTCGACGGCCAGGCCGTGGTGCGCGAAGTCGGCCCTGGCGCCGGCGCGAGCCGCCAGGCCGCCGAGCCGCTCCATGGTGCGGGCCACGTCGCTGCCGGGTAGTATCCTCACGTTGAGCACCGCCTTGGCCTTGTCCGGCAGCACGTTCTCCTTGTCCGAGGCGGCCAGCATGGTCGCCGCCGTGGTAGTGCGTACGAGGGCGTTGGTCGTGGGCGCGGCGGCGAAGGCCGCCTTGACGAGGGGCGCCGTGACGAAGAGGTTGCGGAAGAGGAGGCGGTAGGCGAAGGGCGCGTAGGGCGACAGGTCGCGCAGGAAGCGGGCGAGGGTCGCGGTGACGCGGGCGGGGAAGGGCCTGGCCTCCGAAAGGGCCACGGCCTTGGCGACGAGGCCGGCGGCGGTATGGCGCGGCGGCATGGAGGCGTGGCCTCCCGCGCCGTCGGCGCTGATGGCCACGTCCACGTAGCCCTTCTCGGCGACGCCGACGAGGGCCAGGGGCCGGTCGGCGAAGCGCAGCATGCCGAGGGCGACGAAGCCGCCCTCGTCGAGGAGGTAGGAGGCCTTGACGCCGCGCTCGCGGAGCAGGGCGGCCATGGAGGCCGCGCCGCGGCTGCCGCCGGTCTCCTCGTCGCCCCCGAAGGCAAGGTAGACGGTGCGCCTGGGCACGAAGCCTTCCTTGAGGAGGCGCTCGGCGGCCTCCAAGGCCGCGGCCATCATGATCTTGACGTCCTGGGTTCCCCGTCCGTGGACGTAGCCGTCGGCTATGTCGCCCGAGAAGGGACCGTGGCGCCAGAGCGATTCGTCGCCCGGCGGCACGACGTCGAAGTGGGCCATGAGGATGACGGGCCTAAGCGATGCGTCGCTGCCGGGCCACTCGAGGAGCAGGGCCCGGTCGCCGGCGTCCTGGGCGAGGAGCCGCTCGGCCACCGTCGGGTAGAGGCGGAGCGCCTCCTCCCGGAGGCGAGCGAAGGCCTCCCCGTCCTCCTCGGCGGGGTCGAAGCGCGATACGGTCGGTATCCGAACGAGGGCGGCGAGCCGCTCCTCGGCTCCGGCGTAGGCTACGAGCCGGGCGGGATCCAGCGCCCCGCGGGCCGGGGCCTTGGGGCCGAGGGCCGCCCGCGCTATCATTATCGCCAGTACGGCGACGAGCGCCGCGATGATGCCGACTACGATGCACATGGGATCCTCCGCAGTATAGAGCGGTCATTCTACACCTGGACGCGCCGAGGGGGAACCCTTTCATGGCCATTTTAACTCAACCGATACGCCTCCTCGAGCGTGGTATATGGCGAGGTACGGATGAAAAGGCAAGGCCCGGTAGATGAGCAGGCACGACGATAGCACCCGCGAGGCCTTCTGGCGAGAGCTACGCCCCCGCCTGGAGCTATACCTTCGTTCCTTCTCGGGGCTGTCGCCCGAGGACAGGGAGGACGTACTCCAGCGGACCCTCCTCGCCTTCCTGGGCCGCCTCGGCGAGCCTCCGGCCTCGGGACTATCCGGAGCGTCGCCCTCCGAACGCTTCTCGGGCGATCCCAGGGCCTGGCTCTACCGCGTCGCGCGCAACGCCGCGATAGACGCGATACGGGCCGCGAGGAGAGAGGAACGGCGCGGACGGCGCGTGCACATCGAACAGGGCCTTTCCGAGCCTGAATCGCCGTATCGAGGGCCGGAGGCCTCCGTCCTGGACGCGGCCGAGGAGGCCTTCGTTACCCTATTCCTCGCGGGCCTGCCCGAGACCGATCGGGGGCTCCTGCACCTGGCCTACGCCGAGGGGCTTTCGTACCCGGAGATATCCGAGGCCACGGGACGACCCCTAGGTACGGTCAAGTGGCGCATGGCGGCGCTCAAGAGGCGCCTCAAGGCAGCCTACGACAAGGAGTACGCATGAGCGAGCATGAGTCCGAACGGCTCCTCAGGGCCTACTACGAGCGACGACTGGCAGGGCTCGGCGGGAGGCCCGGACGCCCCGCCATCACCGTCGAGTCTCGGCGAGAATGGCGGTCGGCGCGCGTCGAGCAATTCCCGCGGCTAACGGCCCTCATAGCGGCGGCCTCCCTGGCCACCCTAGCCGCTATCGCCTTGGCCTGTCCATCGGCGAGGCTCGAGGAGCGATTCGGGGCGCGCTACGCCGGCGGCATAGCGGCAGCCATCACGATAGAGCTGGAAGGTTCGGCCTTCGTCGAAGGCCTCGCGGCTACGAGCGCTTCCTGGCCTCGAGCCCGATAACGAAGGGAGCATTCGCATGAAGTTACGGTTTATCCTCGGCCTCGCCATCTCGGCCTTAGCGGTAGGCGTCTCGTCCTTCCTGAGCGGCGGAAGGGTCATGCCAGGCTACCTAGCCCTGGACCTCGGGCTCGTCGTAGCCTTGCCCCTCGCCGCGGGGCTCGGGGCCTTCGGCCCGCGCGGCCTGGCCTCCGTCGCCTCCTCCGATGCCGGCCTCAGGTGGCTCGGCAGGGCCACGCTGGCCGCGGCGGTCCTGGGCTTCATAACGATACAGCTGTGGATGATGACCGACCTCCGGGATCCGTCGGACATTCCCCGGAACCTCGCCTACAGCCTGGAGCCGCCTATCCTGGGCCTCTTCCTGGCGTCCTGCGCCTACCGCCCGCTGCGTTTCTCCGCCGCGTCGAGGGACGGCGGCGATGCCTGGGCGGCGGCGGCGACGACGATGGCAACGGCGATGCCCGGCGCTTCGGCGACGCGGCGACGCGTCGGTCCGACCTGGCTCGCGGGAGCGGCCCTCGCGCTGATCGCCTTCCTGGCTTGGAACCTCCTCGCATACGGGAGGATCGTACGCTTCCTCGACCTATCGGCCCTCGCCCTGACGGTATTCCTGCCCGTGGGGCAGCTATTGGCCGGGCCCGGCATCGGGGGCCTCAGGCAGGCGTACTCGGCCCTCGGCTCGGGCGACGCCAGGCGCCTCGGAGAGGCGAGGCGTACCTTCGGCTACCTGGCCGGTTCCTTCGGTATCGCGGCGGGCCTGGCCCTGCTCCTGGGCGGCGCCTTCTTCCTAGCGGCCCTGGGCGATAGGATGCGCTACGGGCCTACGATGGCCTTGGCCGAGGTCGGGCTCCTTCAGTCCGCGCTCCTCTACCTGCTCGTTGGGCTCCCGCCGCTCGCGGCCGCGGACAGGGAACTAGAGCGCCCGGGCGACCGGCATCAAGGAGGCATGAACCCAGGATCTCGCTAGAAAAGCCTTGCGCCCTCCGCCGCCCGAGTGTAGTCTGGACGGCGGAGGCTCCCTCTATGCAACGACAGGCGCAATCGGCTACTCCCTCGGGCGGCGTCTCCGCCCGATCCTTCCTGGCCTCGCTCGCGGTGCTGGCCGCCCTCATGCTGGCCGCCGGAATCCTGACCCTCGCGGTGCCCGCGGGCGCCTACGAGCGGGCTCCGGGACCGGACGGCTCGCTCGTCGTGGTTCCCGGTAGCTACGAGCCGATTCCCCGCCCGGACTATCCGGCCTGGCGCTGGGCCACGGCGCCCTTCGAGGTACTGGCCTCCGAGGACGCGGCCCTGGCCGTAGTCATCATAGCCTTCATAGCCGTCGTCGGGGGCGCCTTCGCTCTCCTCAAGGACGTCGGCGTCCTCGAGGCCAGCGTCAGGTCCCTGGCCGATCGCTTCCGCGCCAGGCGCATGGCGCTCCTCGCCGCGCTCTGCCTCTTCTTCATGGCCATAGGCAGCTTCATGGGCGTCTTCGAGGAGGTCGTGCCCCTCGTGCCGCTGGCGATAGGCCTAGCCCTGTCCTTCGGCTGGGACGTCTTCGCCGGGCTCGGCATGAGCATCCTGGCCGTGGGCTTCGGCTTCTCGGCGGCCATTGCCAATCCCTTCAGCGTCGGTACGGCCCAGCGCCTAGCCGGCATCCCCATGCTGTCAGGCTCGGGCTTCCGCCTCGTTGTCTTCGCTTGCGTCTACGCGCTCTATTTCCTCTTCATGCGAGGCTACGTGCGCGGGCTCGAACGAAGGAGGGACGCCTCGGGTAGCGTCGACGGGGCCGGCAAGGCCCAGGTCCCCGGGAATGCCCGGGGCTCTACGCCGGCCGCGAGCGACGGCGCGGCGGCCCCAGCGGGAGGCGACGTGAGGCGGGGCGTCCGTTTCTTC
>CAZNNA010000120.1:1753-3276 GCA_964573825.1 uncultured Treponemataceae bacterium | reverse complement strand
GCGCGCTCGAGCCTCCTCTTGGCGATACTCGTCGCCTCGTCGTCGATCACGCGTATCGGCTCGGACCTCGTGCTGCCCTTCATAGCGCTCGGCTTCCTGGTCATCGGCGCGGGTACGGCGCTGGCCGTGGGCCTTGCCCCGGGAAAGGCGGCGCGTTCCTTCGGGGCCGGGGCCCTGGGCGTGCTGCCAGCCGGCCTCCTCATCCTCATGGCCTTGAGCGTCAAGCGCATCATCGTGTCGGGCGGCATCATGGATACGGTCCTCTTCGCGGCGAGCGGCCTCCTGTCGGGCGCCTCGCCCTACGGAGCGGCGGCGCTCATGTACGCCGTCGTCCTCGGCATGAACTTCTTCATCGGCAGCGCCAGCGCCAAGGCCTTCCTCCTCGTGCCGCTCCTCGCGCCCCTGGCGGATCTCTCGGGCGTATCGCGGCAGGTGGCGGTGCAGGCCTTCGTCTTCGGCGACGGCTTCTCTAACATGCTCTACCCGACCAACGCCGTGCTGCTCATATCACTGGGCCTTGCCGGCATGTCCTGGGGACAGTGGGTCCGCAAGACCTGGAGGCTCCAGGTCCTGACCCTGGCCTTGACCATGGCCCTCCTCATGGCGGCCGTGGCCATAGGCTACGCCTAGGGCTCGCCTTGGCCGCGGGCGAACCTAGGGCGAGGGGACGCCCAGGAAGGCGACGATGCTCTCGGCGTCCAGCGGCAGGCCCGATACGGTGACCACGGCGCCTTCGGTCGACCAGCGGGCCGCGTCGAGGACGGTGGCCGAGCGCTCAGGCCAGAGGTAGTTGGCGGCCGCGTAGAGGAAGACGCGGCAGAGAGGACCGTAGACGGTAGCCGACCTGTCGCGGTCGAACTCGAAGGCCAGGGTCGCCTCGTAGCCGCCTCCGGCAGCGGGCCTGGCCCAGAGGAGGAGCGAGCGCATGGGTACGGCGCCGTCTCCTAGCGGCAGCCGCCGCGCGATGAACGATATCGGCTCCGGTAGGTAGATGACGACGGGTTCGTCCCATGCACTACGCCAGCGTGCCGGTATGGGGCTCGAACCCGGCGAGGCGGCGGCCGCGAGTATCGGATCCAGGGGTGCGGTACCCGCGAAGGCGCGTCCGCCCTCGGCGAAGGCCAGGTACACGGAGCCGTCCGCGCGGGATATGACGGGGCCGTCCCGGCGCCAGGCCTTGTCTCCGGACAGGCGCAGGGTAATCGCCCCGGCGGGATAGCGGCCCTCGGCCACGGCGAGGAGCGAGGTCTTGCGACGGGCCCCGTCGTACACGAGGGCCGCGGTCATGGCGTCGGTACGATCGGCGAGCTCGCCGGCCGCGGCGCGCGCCTCTCCGGGCAGGCTCGAAAGGACGGCCCCGACCGTGGCGGGGTCGAGCCTGGCGTAGGCCAGGGCGCCGGGCGGCAGGAGCCGAACGGCCTCCACTCCGTCCGGAGCGCGCGCGAGGGTGGCGCAGGAGGAGAGCGCCGCGATGGCGCCGGCGAGGATGGCGAGGGGCGCGACGGCGCGGGCGCGGGCGCGGG
>CAZNNA010000120.1:0-1653 GCA_964573825.1 uncultured Treponemataceae bacterium | reverse complement strand
GGCGCGGGCGCGGGCGCGGGGAGCGGTGGGGGGCTTCTTCATCGTGACATCCTTTCGATAGACGCCTTCGCGCGCTTCCGGTGCTCGAGGGCGGCCTCGTGCCAGCGGTAGAGGCTCGAACGGTAGAACTCCGAGCCGACGCGGACGGGCGCCGGACGGGGTAGGCCCGCGGCCCGCAGGAGCTGGCCCTTGGCCCAGGAGAGCTTGTCGTAGTGCCTGAGCGAGGCCAGCGGGGAGCCGCCGGCCTCGCCGTTCCTCGCGCCGGCCTCCCTGCGCCACAGGCCGGGCTCGTAGGGCCTGAGGTTCCAGCATATGACGTAATCGGAAAGGCGCTCGCCCTTGTCGGGCTTGGCCCAGATAGCCGAGAGCCTGGCGGCGACGAGCTCGTCGTCGGCGAAGGGGCGCCCTAGGAAGACGCGGAAGTAACGGAAGAGCTTGCGAGCGGCCTCGGCGAAGCGATCGCGGTTAACGACGCGGTCACGGCCCGGCCCGAGCCTAGGGTCGCGCCAGGAGGCGTCGGGCTCGTCGGGGGCGGACAGGGCCTGGAGGTGCCCCGCGGGCGGGAGCCCGGAAGCTCCGAGCTCGTTGGCCTCGTCCATGAGTCCCGAGAAATTCTGGTGGGCCCAGGTATCGGCGAAGGCGTGGGCCGCTATGCCCATGAGGTAGGGATCCTTGTCCCTGAGCGCGGCGACGAGGAGGCCCTTGGCGATCTCCGAGTTGGGCGTGACGACGAGGGGCAGCCGCCTGCCGTCGAGGCGGGCGGCCGCGGCGACGCCAGGGTCCCCGGGCAGGAAGTGGAAGGGCAGGTAGACGTCTCGCTTGACCGCCTCGTCCCAGAAGAGGTAGTTCTGGGTGACGGCCAGGTCGACGAGTCCCCCGGGCGCGTCGAAGGCCAGGGGGCTCGTCGAGGCGTCGACCTCCTGGGAGGCGTTGGCTATGACGAAGGCCGTCGCGTCGTCGAAGCCCGACTCGAGGGCCAGGGCGTAGACGGAATAGTAATGGAACTCGATGTTCATCGCGCACTAAGGTATCCACCCGAGGAGGCCCGCGGCTAGCCATCGCCGCGCCGCTTCGTTACTATGCCCGCGAAAGAAGGAGGCAGCGATGGAAGCAGCACGGAGGCGCGTCGGGGTACTGGGCGCGGGAGCCTGGGGAACCGCGGTGGCCAAGAACCTGGCGGACAACGGCCACGAGGTCGTCATATGGGCCCGCGAGGCCGAGATCGTCGACTCCATCAACCTGAGGCGCGAGACGGCCTTCCTGCCCGGCGTGCGACTGCCTGCTAACCTCAGGGCCAGCCAGGATCCCCTCGAGGCCGCCGTAGGCGTCGAGGCCATCTTCCTAGGGGTGCCGTCGCCCTACCTCCTAGGCGCGGTCAAGCGCATCCTGACGTCGCCCGACATCATGGAGGGCAGGCCGCTCATAGCCGTGCTCACCAAGGGCTTCATAGAGACCGACCGGGGGCCCAGGCTCATCGTCGAGACGCTCGAGGACTACCTGCCGGGCTTCTACCGGGGCAACCTGGTCTACGTCTCCGGGCCGAGCCACGCCGAGGAGGTCTCCAGGGGCCTCATGACCGGGCTCGCGGCGGCGAGCGCCAACGGGCGCAACGCCATACGGGTGCGGGAGCTCCTCCAGAACCGCAACCTCCTC
>CAZNNA010000119.1:0-9673 GCA_964573825.1 uncultured Treponemataceae bacterium | reverse complement strand
CGGTTCGCGGCCAAGGAGGCCTTCGGCAAGGCCCTGGGCACGGGCCTCAGCGGGCTACGGCTCTCCGATATCTGCGTTACCAATAACCATAACGGACGCCCCGGCATGAGCCTCTACGGTAGCGCGCTCGCGCGCTTCGAGGCGCTCTCCTGTACGGCCATACACCTTTCCCTGACGCACGAGCGAGACAACGCCATAGCCATGGTGGTCCTGGAGGCCTAGCGATGCAACCTATCCTGACGGCGAGGAAGCCGGACAAGGACCGTAAGGTCACCTTCTACGCCAAGGAAGCGACGCGCTGCCCCGTCTGCGACGCAAGCTTCCATCGGGAGGAACTCTTCTCCGGCCGGGTCAACGCCGACGAGATGACCGACGAGCTCCATAGGACCTACAAGCCGCTCCAGGCCTTCGGCGAGGTGCACCCGTTGATCTACGAGCTGGACGTCTGCCCCTCGTGCTTCTACGCCGCCTGGCGGATGGACTTCATGCCCGCGGGCCAGAAGTTCGCCCAGGAGCTGCGGGATAGGATAGAGGCCCGCATCGAGGAGGTCCAGCGCGTCTTCTCGCCCATAGACTACCAGTCGCCTCGCGGCCTGCTCGAGGGCGCGGCGAGCTACTACCTGGCGCTCCATTCCTACGAGCTCTTCTCCAAGGAGTTCGCGCCTACCATCAAGGGCGCGCTGTCGTCCGTACGGGCCGCGTGGCTCTGCCACGACCTGCACGCCAAGTCCCCCAACGATAACTGGGATTACGTGGCGGGGCTCTTCTATCGCAAGGCGCGCTTCTACTACCGCGAGGCCATAGAGCTCGAGCAGAGCGGCAAGGAGCCCTACTCGTCGCAGCGCAACCTCGGGCCCGATACCGACAAGAACTACGGCCACGAGGGCGTCCTCTACATGGCGGCCATACTTGAACTCAAGTACGGGCCCTCCGACGACGCCGACCAGCGGCTTGAGCGCCTCAAGGCGGCCAAGGTATCGGTGGCCAGGATGTTCGGCTTCGGCAAGAAGAACAAGAGCAAGCCGGGGCCGCTCCTCGAGAAGGCCCGCGATCTCTACGATCGACTAAAGGCCGAGCTTCACGAGGGCGAGGAGGACGAGGAGTGAGCGACGAGGGCCTCGGCGACGGCCGTAGCGAGGGCCGCGGAAGCGGCCGGGTGATAAAGCTGGCCGTGGCCTACGACGGTACCGACTTCTGCGGCTGGCAGCGCCAAGCGGGCCGCCGCACGGTGCAGGAGTCCCTGGAATCGGCCCTTGAGCGGATGCACGGGCATCCCGTACCCGTAGTGGGCGCCGGGCGGACCGACTCCGGCGTACACGCGGCCGGCCAGGTAGCCCACTTCGTCACCGACATAGCGCGCATACCGGCCGATCGCTTCGAGCCGGCGCTGAATCGACTCATGCCCCGGGACGTCCGCGTCGTGTCGGCTAGCGAGGCCCACCCGGACTTCCACGCGCGCTTCGACGCGCGCCTCCGGCGCTATAAGTACTACCTGCGCTGCGGCCGGGCCCAGCTGCCGCACCAGGACCGCTACGCCTGGCGCCTATTCAGGCGGCCCGACCTGGCTCGGCTCAACCGTATGGCCGCCTGCCTTCGCGGCGAGATAGACTGCGAGGCCTTCGCCGCGGCCAAGGATCCGAGCCTTAACCGCAGGCGCTACCTGCACCACGCGGCGTTCTACCCGGAGGGCGACGCCCTGGTCTTCGATATAGCCGCCAACGCGTTCCTCTGGCGCATGGTGCGCTCCATAGTGGGAACGCTCGTGGAGCTCGAGGCCGCCGGCGCCCCGGAGTCCGCCATGCGCGATATCCTGGAGTCTCGCGATCGCGGTCGGGCCGGCGCCACGGCTCCCGCGAGGGGGCTCTTCCTCTGGGACGTGCAGTACTACGATCCGCCGACTCGCGCGGGGCGCGGGTTAGGCGCTTCGGCGCTCGGCGGATCGGACGGCGGCGAGGCGGGCGATGAGTAGGCGAATCGTCTCCGCCGCGCTCTTCGACCTGGACGGCACGCTCATAGACTCGGAGCCGACCTACTACGAGAGCGAGCGGGCCTTCCTGGCTCGGTACGGCATAGACTACGACGAGGGCATGGCCCAGGCCTTCATCGGCCGCGGGGCAGTGGAGATGTTCAGGGAACTGGAGCGCCTCTTCCCGGACGGGCCCCTCTCGTCGCTACCGTTCGAGGAACGGCTGCGGCGCAAGGACGAGGCCTACCTGGCCCTGGCCGTCGGTCGAGTCAGGCCCTTTCCCGGCGCGCGCGCCTTGGCCGAGGCGCTGGCGGGCAGGGGCGTACCGCTGGCGATAGCCTCGGGATCGACTCCCGAGGTTATACGGGCCATGGCTCGCCAGGCGGGCCTGGGGGCGCTGTTCTCGGCTATCGTATCGGCCTCCGAGGTGCCCCGCGGCAAGCCCGAGCCGGACGTGTTCCTGGAGGCCGCCCGGCGGCTCGGCGTGGCGCCGGGGCGCTGCCTGGTCGTGGAAGACTCGCGCCACGGGGTGGCGGCGGCGCTGGCGGCCGGCATGGCCTGCGTGGCCCTGCCCGCCCCGGGCTCGCCCTCGCCGGAGGATTTCCTGGGCGCCGATATGGTCGTCCAGGGCGGCGCGGCCGCCCTGGACCCTAGGAGGGTGCTCGGGGCCTTCGACTGGGCTCCCTAGGCCTTGATGCCCGAGATACCGACGAGCGCGTCGTTGGTCTCGCGGAAGCGCTTGACGACTATGGGTAGGATGCCTATGGCCACCTCGGGGTGGGCCTTCATGAACGAGGTGAATTCCCAGGAAGCCAGCACGAGGCACTTGGTCGGCTCGGTGGCGACTACGGTGGCGGTACGCTTGGCGCCGTCGAGCACGGCGAATTCGCCCATGATGTCGCCGGGCCCGTTGGTCGCTATCTCTACGCGCTCGCCGGCGGCGTTGACCTTCTCGATGCGGACCTTGCCCGTCAGTATGATGAATAGCCCTATGCCGTCCTCGCCCTGCCTCATCAGGGCCTCGCCGGCGTTGAATTCTCTCTCGGTGCATATCTGGGAAATGCCCTTGATGTACTTCTGGTCTAGGTTGGAGAAGAGGCTAACCTTAGCCAAGGCGCTCTCGTTGCTCATGGTGATCTCCTTTCAGGACGAGAGACACGATACGGCATTAGCGGGCGCCCGTCAAATGGAAAACTCGAATCAGCTACGACGATTCCCGTCAATCGGGCTGTCGGTACACGGTCAGGGTGGGGTAGGCCAGCCCTATGCCCTCCGCCTTGAAGCGGTCGAGCACGGCCGCGTAGACGGCGTTGCCGACCGTTACCCAGTCATCGTTCGCGACCCAGGCACCGAAGAGTAGCTCGACGCCGTCCTTGCCGAGGCCGGAGACCATGAAGAGCGGCTCGGGATTGCGAAGGACCCCCTCGGTATCGGCGGCTACCTGGAGGAGGGTACGCCTGGCCCGCTCGAGATCGGACTGGTAGGTGATGGTCAGCCTTACGTTCAGGCGGCGAATGGAGAAGCGCGTGATGTTGGTGACCGTGGACTTGATGAGCGTCTCGTTGGGTATCCGTACGAGCTGGTTATCGAAGGTCCGGAGCTTGACCGACAGCGTATCGATCGAGTAGACGATGCCCGTCGTGGAATCGACGTTGATGACGTCTCCCTCGGCGAAGGTCTTCTCGGACATGAGGAAGAAGCCGCTTATGAAGTTGGATACCGACGTCTGGGCGGCGAAGCCCAAGGCTATGCCGGCTATGCCCGCGGCGCCGAGGAGGGCGGATAGGTCTATGTCGGCCGCCTCCAGGGCGTTGACCGCTATCAGGGCGAAGCCTAGGTACTGGACGACCTTGACGACCAGGGCTCCCGAGCGCGCCTCGAGGCGCTTCTTGGCAAGGCGCTTGACTATGGACAGGACTATGCCGACGAGTACGAGCCCGACGAGGACCGAGAGCCCTATCCGAGCCAGCCTTAGGGCCGTGTCTACCGTGAAGAGCCTGTCGAGCACCGAGCCCGGCGGTACGAGGCGCTCGTACCAGTGGGGCGTAGTCGCCTGGCTCATCCTAGGATAGCCTCGCGATGGCCCTGAAGAGCTCGAAGGACCGTACTATGAAACGCTCCTCGCCGGAGACCCGCGGCTTGGCCAGGACCGACCAGCCTTCCGAATGGTCCGCGGGGCCGTCCAGGCTCATCCGTACGCCCGACGAGCTGAAGGCGAAGGAGAGTCGCTCGCTCATCATCCTATGCTCCTTGCCGAAGATCGATAGCTGCTCGCCGTAGATGCATAGCTCCGAGACGAGTACGGCCTCCTGCGAGGAATTCCGCAGGCGCACCGGATGGGCCACGAGGCCGGGATCGCTCTCCATGGACGAGAAGAGCGGCTCGCCCGCCTGTAGGAATTCGGCCTCGTCGTAGCGGCAGACGACGCCGGAGTCCGGCTGGCCGTACAGCGTCTTGTGGGCCTTGCGCAGGGGAAGCGCGGCGAGGAGGGCTCCGGAGACGAGGACGTGGGCCTCGACTCGTGAGAAGATCCATCCCTCGAGGTCGGCCCCGGGCGGCAGCAGGAAGGATTCCTTGAGCCTGACGCAGACCGGCGGCTTGGGATAGGCAGGAGCCAGCTCGTAGTCGTCGGCGCCCTTGACGAGCATGCGGCGCCAGGCCGGGTCGTCGGGGGGCGGTAGCTCCACGGCTCCGGCCGCCTTGCCGCGCCGGGGCCTCGCGACCCCGTGGAGCGGGACGGCGGCCAGGAACTCGCCCTGGCCGGCGCTCTCGAGCGCCACGCAGACGATAGCGTCGCCTATTCGATGTATCCTGGCCCCGTCGTCCCGGGGGAACGGGTAGCTGGCCCAGGCTAGGGCGGGGTCTTGGGGCGTAGCCTCGTTTCGTCGTATGCTTGGCACGAGCCTAGTATAGCCCCTGGCGGCGCGGGGGTAAAGCGCGGGGATCCGGCGCTAGGGCGATGCGCTAGGGCGATTCGCGGGAGGTTGAAGGTGGCGCTACTCAGGGGCTGTGTCGACGGAGAGGAGCCGGGGCGGCTAGATCGCTACGTGGCCGACGTGCTCAAGGCCGTTAGCCGCAGCCAGTTCAAGGCGCGCTTCGTCAAGGCCGAGGTCAACGGCAGGGATGCCAAGCCGTCGCGGCTGCTCAAGGCCGGCGACTCCTTCCTCGTCGAGCTAAGGGACGAGGAGGACCGCTCGGGGGCCTCCGCCCCCGAGGATATACCGCTATCGGTGCTGTACGAGGACGACGAGGTCATAGTCTTGGATAAGCCCCAGGGCATGGTCGTGCATCCGGCCCACGGAAACTGGTCGGGGACGCTCGCAAACGCCCTGCTCTGGCGGCTCGGCGCCGGGCGCCGGGCCCCGACGGGAGCCTCGGACGACGAGGTGGCGGCGACGGCGCCTCCTCGCGCCGGCCTCGTGCATCGCCTGGATAAGGATACCTCCGGCGTCATAATCGCGGGCAAGACGGCCGCCTCCCAGGAGTACCTGGCGGCTCAGTTCAGGGCCAGGACGACGGTCAAGACCTACCTCCCCATCACGAGGCGCGCGCCTCGGAGCGACGCGGGGCGCGTGGAGGGGTGGCTGGCGCGCGATCCTAAGGATCGCAAGCGCTTCGCCCCGTCGCCCGAGGGGACGGGCAAGCGCGCGCTGAGCGAGTGGCGCGTACTGGCCCGCGCCGGCGGCTACGGCTTCCTGGCCCTCGGCCTTAGGACTGGGCGGACGCACCAGCTGCGCGTCCATTGCAAGGCCCTCGGCTGTCCCATAGTCGGCGATCCCATCTACGGCGAACGCGACGATCGCTTCCCCTGGGCCACCCTGATGCTGCACGCCTACGAGCTCACCATACGCCTGCCCGGCTCCGTCGGCGAACGGCGCTTCCGCGCGCCGGTGCCGAGCCGCTTCCGGGCCCTGGCTGAGGCGCTCGCTCCCGGGGCGTCGCCCTGGGAGTCGCTCGAATCCTAGTAGCGGGGACCCCGATCGCGAGAGTCGCGCGGCTTCTCCTGCGCCTCGTTCACCCGGAGCTTGCGCCCCTCGAATTCGTTGCCGTCGAGCGACGCTATGGCCGACTTGGCGGCATCGTCGCTATCCATCTCGACGAAGCCGAAGCCCTTGGCGCGGCCGGTAGCCTTGTCGACTATAACGGCTACGGACTCGACGCGGCCGTACTGGCCGAAGAGCTCGCGGAGGCTGTCTTCGGTCGTCGCGTAGTTCATGTTACCCACATAGATCTTCTTGGACATCGCAACCGTCTCCATGCGCCGATGAATAGGGATCGTTCGGTCCGCTAGGCGTGCCGTGGCGAGTAGCCGGGCACTGCCCCGAGCCGCCGCCAAGCGATGATACTATCGCCCGACCGTCCCGTCAACGCTCGGCCTTCACATGTTTTCTTGACAAAGGTCCACCGTTCACTATAATGATCCCGATATTCTATAAAGCAGGAGGATGAGATGGCTATCTATTTTATAGCCCTCCCTCTTGCCGGTATTCTCCTGGGGTGGATGATCCGCTGGCTATACGCCAGATTTCAACTTACGGCCGCTGAGCAGAAGGCGGCGCGTATAACGCAAGATGCGGTAAAACAGGCCGAGGCGCAGAAGAAAGAAATACTGCTCGAGGCCAAAGATCAGCTCATCAGGGAGAGAAACCAGCAAGAGCGGGATACCCGTGAACGCAGGGCGGAGATACAGCGCTACGAGCGCAGGCTGCTCCAGAAGGAAGAGAACCTCGATAAGAAGATCGAGTCGATCGAGAAGCAGGAGACCGTCCTCGCCGAGCGCGGTAAGGCGATAAGCGACAAGGAGACCTTCCTTTCCGGCCAGGAGGAGCGCTACCGGCAGGAGCTCGAGCGCATCTCCGGCCTGAGCGCCGAGGAGGCCAAGCGCCTCATCATACAGGGACTCGAGAACGAGGCGCGCCACGACGCCCAGGGCCTGCTCAACAAGATAGAGCAGGAGGCCCAGACGAGCGCCGAGAAGCGTACCCGGGACATCCTCGTCACCACCATGCAGCGCCTCGCCGCGGACGTCACCGCCGAGGTGACGGTCACGAGCGTCTCGTTGCCCGGCGACGAGATGAAGGGGCGCATCATCGGCCGCGAGGGACGTAACATCCGTACCCTCGAGACCCTGACGGGCGTCGACGTCATCATCGACGACACGCCCGAGGCCGTGGTCATATCGTGCTTCGACCCGGTCAGGCGCGAGATAGCCCGCGTCTCCCTCGAGCGGCTCATCGCCGACGGGCGCATCCACCCCGCCCGCATCGAGGAGATAGTCCAGAAGGTCAGCCGCGAGATATCGCAGAAGATATTCGAGGAGGGCGAGAAGGTCGTCTTCGACCTGGGCCTCCATAACATGAACCCCGAGCTCATCCGGGCCCTGGGGCGGCTGCACTATCGCACGAGCTACGGCCAGAACGTGCTCTCGCACTCGAAGGAAGTAGCCGTCATAGCCGGCATGCTCGCCGCCGAGATAGGCGCCAACCGCGACCTGGCTAAGCGCGGAGCCCTGCTCCACGACATCGGCAAGGGCGTCGAGTCCGACTCCGACCAGAACCACGCCGAGATAGGCATGGACCTGGCCCGCAAGCTCGGCGAGGATCCGCGCATCGTCAACGCGATAGGCTCGCACCACGCCGACATAGAGCCGACATGCATAGAGAGCGTGCTCTGCCAGATAGCCGACGCCATATCGGCGGCCAGGCCGGGGGCCAGGCGGGAGACGCTGGACAACTACGTCAAGCGCCTGGAGAACCTGGAGAGCATAGCCGAGAGCTTCTCCGGCGTAGACAAGGCCTATGCCATCCAGGCGGGCCGCGAGCTACGGATCATCGTCAACAACGAGAAGGTCACGGACGATAGCGCCAAGGATCTCTGCAAGTCGATAGCCAAGAAGATCGAGACCGATATGCGCTATCCGGGCCGCATTAAGGTGACGATCATACGCGAGACGAGGATAGTCGAGTACGCTCGCTAGCCTCGCGGCATGGATTCCGATTCGATAGGGCCGTCCTCCGAGGACGGCCCTTTTTTTCCGATATCGAGGCTCGCCGATGCGGCGGGGCGTATGGATGTTGCGATAGGGGAGGCGAGCGATGGGCGTCGATTATAAGGTTCTCATGATAGGCGACGTCGTGGGCGACTCGGGCCTCGCCGCCGTCGCGAGCCTCCTGCCGGCGCTGAAGGCCGAGACCGGGGCCGACCTCGTCGTCTGCAACGGCGAGAACGCCGCCGGCGGCTTCGGCATAGTCGAGGAGAACGTCGCGGCGCTCCTGGCCGCGGGCGTCGACGCCATAACGAGCGGCAACCACGTCTGGGAGAAGAAGGGAGCCGCCGAGCTGCTCGATGGCGAGCCCCGGCTCCTCCGGCCTGCCAACTACCCGTCCCTGGCGCCCGGGCGCGGTTCGATAGCCCTGGAGAAGGGCGGCGCCTCCTGGCTCGTGGTCAACCTGCAGGGGCGCGAGGGCATGGGTCCGATAGACTCGCCCTTCGACCGGGCCGACGCCATCCTCGCCGAGGCGCCCGCCGGCTCCATCGTCGTCGTCGACTTCCATGCCGAGTCCTTCGCCGAGAAGGAGGCCCTGGCCCTGTACCTCGACGGTCGCGTCGCCGCCTTGGCCGGAACCCACACCCACGTGCAGACGGCCGACGAGCGTATCCTGCCCAGGGGCGCGGGCTATATCGGCGACCTGGGCATGACGGGCCCCGTAGACTCCATCATAGGCGTCAAGGCTGCGGGCTGCCTGGAACGCAACCTGAGCCAGATGCCCATAAAGATGGAGGTGGCCGACGGTCCCTCGCTGCTGCGCGGCGCCCTCTTCACCATAGGCGCGGACGGGCGCTGCCTGGCGATCCGAAGGATAGTCGTAGGCGCGGGGCCTAGCCTCCCAGCCTGAGGTCGAGGAGGCAGGTCGCGGAGGCCTCCGGATCGAAGGGCGCCCTGGCCCAGGACTCGTAGACGCCCTCGGCCTCGAAGCCCTCGTTGAAGGCCGAGGCCAGGATCTCGCCCGGGGCGAAGGGCCAGAGGGTAGCCGTCCCGCCAGCCGGGGTTTCGGGCCCATGGAGCGTCGTCGAGAACTCTATGGCTCCGTCAGCGCGGTAACGGTACGAGCGCCCGAGGCGCCAGGCTCCGCCGATCGCGTCGGGCAGGGCCTCCGGGCGCAGGGCCGATATGCGCGCGTAGTTGAGGAGCTGGATGACGAGGCGCCCGGCCGGAGCCAGGGAGCGGGCGCATAGGCGCAGGAAGTCGCCTAGCTCGCCCCGGCCGAGGTGGGGCAGGGTGTTGCCGACGCAGAGGACCAGCCCCGCTCCGCCTTCTTGAACGGCCTTGCCTAGGTCGAGCATAGTCCCGGCCGCGAATCGCTCCGGGCAGCCGCGCGAGCGGCGCGCCTCAGCGAGCATGGTCTTCGACGGATCGAGGCCGAGGGCGTCCCAGCCGAGGCCCGCGAGTATCTCGACATGGGCTCCCGTAGCGCAGCCCAGGTCGATCGCCCAATCCACGGCCGCGTCGCCGATGGCGTACAGCCGCCCGTCCAGCCCGCCGCCGATGGCCTCGGCCCGTCCGTCGCCGTCGATGTCGCACACGGCCATGTCGGCCAGGCGGGTGCCGATCTCCAACACCCATTTCTGCGCGCCCATTGCGCCGTCGTAGCAGCGGACTGCGCCGTCCAGGTGGCTGACCAGGATCTCGGTCCGCCCGTCGCCGTC
>CAZNNA010000118.1:1163-9682 GCA_964573825.1 uncultured Treponemataceae bacterium | reverse complement strand
CCGGTCTTGCCGAGGGTTATGCTGGAGGCCGTCTTGGATAGGGCCTCGAGGGTGACCTGGATGCCGACGAGGCCGTCGTTGCGGCCGTCGCGCTTGATGGCTGCGGCGATGATGACAATGGGCTTGCCGGTCGCCTTGGATATGACGGGATTGGCGACCACGGCGTCGGAGCCGCCCGACATGATGGCCTTGAAGTAGTCGCGGTCGGCTACGTTCCCGACCTCGCCCTTCATGGTAATGAAATTACCGTCGGGCCAGGCGACGAAGGTGCCGTCGAATTCGTCCTCGACCTGGTTGTCCAGCCTCTTCATCATCTCCCTGACCTCGCCCCGGTCTCCCCTTATGGTGACGTCGCGGATGGCTATGTCCTTGGCGAAGCGGGTGTAGCGGGAGATCATGGCCGATAGCTCGTCGGCGCGGGCGTTGACCACCTGGACCGAGTACGACTCGGCCGTCTCCCGAGCGTTACTGAAGGAGCGTGTCGCTATGACCGTGGCCAGTACGGCAAGTACGGCCAGGGTCGATAGCCCGAAGATCAAGGCGATGCGCGTGCCTATGGATTGCGAGACCCGTACCGATGCTTTCGTAGCCATACCCGTTCTCCCTATTCACTCGAAATGGCCGCCGAGGGACCTCGGCGGTAGCGATCACGTTCCCGTGCGACCGGGCATACACTATTACACTGTGCATTCAAATACGCAACCGTAAAATGGTTGAAATCAAGGAATGCGAGGTATTTACCGTATTGGACAAAGCCTTTGCTCATCCGGAAGCGTTACCCGTGGAGAAGAAGGCGACGAGTCCCTGGAGCCGCTCGGCCTCGCCCGCCAGGCGCCTGGCCGTGTCCGCGACCATGGAGGCCTGTCCCGCGAGCTCTTCGCTCGTGGCGCTGAATTCCTCCGATATCGACGCGTTGCGCTGTATCACGGCGTCCAGCTGGGTCATGGCCTGGTTGATCTGCTGCGCGCCCGAGTCCTGCTCGCGGCTGGCCACGCTTATCTCCTGGACGAGGTCGGCCGTCTTCTGGATGTCCGGGGCCATGCCCTCGAGCATCTTGCCGGCCTTGTCCGCTATCTCGACGCTCCGCTGGGACAGGGCGGCTATCTCCCCGGCCGCGGTCCTCGAGCGCTCGGCTAGCTTGCCCACCTCGCTGGCCACCACCGCGAAGCCCTTGCCGTGCTCGCCGGCGCGCGCCGCCTCTATGCTGGCGTTAAGGGACAGCATGTTGGTGGAGCGGGCTATCTCCTCTATGATGGCTATCTTCTCGGCTATCTGCCGCATGGCGTCCACCGTTTCCCGAACGGCATCCAGGCCCTGGCCGGCGTCGCCGGCGGCCTTGGTCGATATCTTCTCCGTCTGGAAGGCGTTGTCGGCGTTCTGCCTGATGTTGGCGCTCATCTCCTCGACGCTGGCGGAGACCTCCTCGGCGCTCGCTGCCTGCTCCGTGGAACCCTGGGATAGCTGCTGGCTCGACTCGGCTATGCCATCGACGCCAAGGGCCATCTGGCGCGAGGCCTCGGAAAGCGAACTGGAGTCGCTGAGCATCATCGCGCCCGATTCCTGAACGGATACCACGACCTCGCGGAGCGTCCGTACGGTCTCCTCGAGCGAGGATACGAGGATCGCGGCCTCGTCTCGTCCCCTTGCGAAGCGAGCGTCGAAGATCATGCCGAGGCGGCCGGACGCGAGCTCTCTCATCCTCTCCGCCGCATAGGCGAGAGGGCGGGATATCCTGCCGCCGAGGGTGAAGGCAAGGCCTATCATGAGGCCTGACAAGGCTAAGGCGACCATTGCGATAAAGCCCAGGGCCCAGGCCTGGATAGCCATTGCCTCGGAGCGCTTGGCGGCTATGACCGCGTCGATATCGTCGATATAGTTGCCGGTCCCGATGACCCAGCCGAAGCCCTTGACCAGGAGGCTATAGCTGCGCTTTGGCGACGCTTCCGCCTGGCCTGCCTTGGGAAACCAGTAGTCGGTATAGCCGCCGCCCTTTTTACCGATCTCGATGATGGCCTTGACCATCTCGAAGCCGTTGACGTCCTTGAGGGCTAGCCGGTTCGTTCCTTCGGATGCGCCGCCGAGGAGTACGATATTAGTACCGTCGGTCCTGTCGGCCCAGAAGTAGCCGTCGGAGCCGAAGCGTAGCGCCCTGAGCAGGTCGGCGCCGAGGCGCTCGGCCTGGGCCGTCTCGAGCTCGCCCGAGTCGCGCAGCGCCGCTACGCGCTCGAGCATGGAGGCGGCCGTCTCCACCTCGCTCTTGACGAGGCGGTCGAAGCTATCGCGGAGCGAGGCCTCGAGTGAGGCTATCTGCCCGTTCGAGGCGTTCCTTAGTACGGCTACGAAGACTATCGAGAGGCTGGCGGCCGTGGCCACGGCGGCGATCGTGGCCAGGAGAACGATCTTAGCCTTTATTGACCTCATGGATGTCCTCCGTACGGGGAGATGACCATAAGTCTATGCTTCCCTGGGGCTTAGTCAAATCGCCGCGCGCCTCGGCCCTCGATATCGAGCTTAGAGAAGCCTATCGCCGTATCCAACCTCGCGGCCTGGTCCGCGAGGTCTCCCGCGGTAGCGGCTTCCTTGCGGCTTTAGTATCGTTATTTTCAAAATTTGAAGTATTAGTTTGACAAATGAAATAAATACCGTAGAATACTCGTCCCCTGTAGGTGACAAGCGCAGGCGACCTGAGTATACTGATGATACTATGGAGAAGAACTAGCGATGAACGACGATACCGGGCTCGTGGCCGAGAACCTCGGCGAGATGGCCGCGACGCTGGCCGCCACGGGCGATCCAACGCTGATAGAGAATTTCCTGTACAGCCTCTTGACCAAGGCCGAGGCCGACGAGATAGCCAAGCGCTGGGCCCTGGTCAAGCGCATAGCCGAGGGCGTGCCCCAGCGGACGATAGCGTCCGAGCTGGGGCTCTCCCTCTGCAAGATTACCCGGGGATCCCGGGAGCTCAAGAAGGCCGGCTCGCCGTTCAGGCGTATGCTCGAGCTGGCCGGCCATCCCGTCGTGGAGAAGAAGCGCTAGGCGAGCGTCACGCTCTCTATGACCACGTCGTCCTTGGGCACGTTCTGGTGGGGGAAGCGGTTGCCGGTCTTCACGGCGGCTATCGCGTCCACCACGTCCATGCCCTCGACGACGGAGCCGAAGGCGCAGTAGCCCCAGCCCGCCATGTCCTTGGCGCGGTGGTTGAGCGGCTTGTTGTCAACCACGTTTATGAAGAACTGGCAGGTCGCGCTGTGCGGGTCGGAGGTCCGCGCCATCGCTATGGTGCCGCGGGCGTTGGAGACGCCGTTGTCAGCCTCGTTCTTGATGGGCGCGCGGGTATCCTTCTCCGCTAGGCCGGGCTCCATGCCGCCGCCCTGGACCATGAAGCCGGGGATGACGCGGTGGAAGATCGTACCGTTATAGAAGCCCGCCTCGATGTAGTCCGCGAAGTTCTTGACGGTGACGGGGCTCTTGTCGGCGTAGAGCTCGACGCGGAACGAGCCTAGGTTGGTCTTGAATGCCGCTATGGGGTTCGCCATGGTATCTCCCTTCAGTTTCGAGTCGCTTGCGCGAGGAACGACCCTACCCCGATAGGCCGTTCCGTGTCCATTATAGTCGCGGCCAGCGGCCCGTCGCCCCGTTGGCCGCGCCTTGCATGGAGCCGCCCGGCCCCGTACAATGGCCCCATACATGGAGGATAGAGCGATGACGAAGGTACTCTCCCTGGGCGGCTCCATCGTGGCGCCCGACGCGCCCGACGCGGCGTTCGTCAAGGATTTCTCCGCCGTGGCGCGGCGTTGGCTCGACGGCGACCCGGCGCGGCGCCTCATCGTCGTCGTGGGCGGCGGCGGCCCGGCTCGGGCCTGGCAGAAGGCCTACCGCGAGGCGGCGGTCGATCCCGACCTCGACGCCCAGGACTGGATAGGCATCATGGCGACCAGGCTCAACGCCCAGCTCGTCCGCAGCCTCTTCCTGGACCTCTGTCCCCACGAGGTCGTGACCGACCCTACGGCCGTGACGGTCTTCGGCGGCCGCGTGCTCGTGGCCGCGGGCTGGAAGCCGGGCTTCTCCACCGACTTCGACGCCGTGGTCCTGGCGGAGCGCTTCCAGGCCGACGTCGTCGTCAACCTGTCCAACATAGCCAAGGTCTACACGGCCGACCCGGCCGCCCGCCCCATAGACGATATATCCTGGAAGGATTTCCGCGCCATGGTCGGCGACGAGTGGGTACCCGGCAAGAACGCGCCCTTCGACCCCATAGCCTCGAGGCGGGCCGAGGAGCTCGGCCTCAAGGTCGTCTGCGCCGCCGGGCGCGACCTGGCCAACCTGGAGGCCATCCTGAACGGGCGGCCCTTCGTCGGTACGACTATAGGCGCCTAGCCGTAGCGCTGGGCTCGGGCCGTCTTCCAGCTGAAGCCCGTAAGGGCGGAGGAGCGGATCTCGGCGCCCTCGAGGTGTTCCTCGACCGGCGCGACGAACGGCACGCAGGGCTTGCCCGCTAGGTAGCGCTTGAGTTCGCTCGCCAGGGCGAGCGCCAACTCCTGATGCCCTATGCGGGGAGCCGGGCTCATGTCGTAGAGGACGCCGCCTATCAGCTCGCGACGTACGTCATCGTCCCACGACTTGTAGTCGGCCACCGTATAGCGGCCGTCGTGCCTGGGCGCCGACGTTCCCTGCGTTCTCATGGTTGGCCTCCTCCCCATAGTATACCCTCTATGGACGGAGACGCCATCGCGGCCTCTCAGGGCCTGGCGTCCCCGCCAGCGTCCCTGAGGCGCGCGAGCAGGGCCGCGTAGCGAGCCTCGTAGCCCGCCTTGCCGAGGGCCGCAGCCAGCCTCCCGAGGGCCTCGAGGCAGGCCTCCGCCTCCTCGACGCGGTTCAGGGACAGCCAGACGCCGAAGGCGCGGCGGCGGTAGTCGAAGGCAGCCGCCAGGTCGCCCGAGCGCTCGGACAGGCGCCCCAGGGCGTCGAGGTCGGCGCCTATGCCCGCGGCATGCTCCGCCCGCTTGTCGGCCTCCAGGGCCTTCGCGGCCCAGGACATGGCGCCGGGCAGGTCGCCCCGCGCGTTGGCTATGGAGGCCAGGGCGTAGCGATTGGAGCCGAGCTCGACCCAGCGGCGGGCCTTCTCGTTGGCCGCCGCTGCCTTGAGGACGAAGGCCTCGGCGGCGGCCAGGTCGCCTCGAGCCATGGCCGCCACGCCGCGGTTGTGGGCCACGACCGCCGCCACGGGCTCGGCCGCGGCCGTGCCCGCTACGCCCTTGGCGGAGACGAGGGCCTCGGCCTCGGAGAAGAGGGCGTCGGCCGCGGCCTGCTCGCCGCCCGCGTAGCGTAGCTCGCCTAGGTTCGACAGGCAGAGCGCCTCGAGGCTCGGCTCCCCCAGGGCGCGGGCGTCCTCCAGCGCGTCGCCGAATTCACGCTCGGCGTCGTCGCGGGCGCCCATGGCCAGGTAGACGCGCCCGAGCGAGCCGCGCGCCTTGATGCCGCCCTCTACGTCGTCCACCGATAGCGCGGCGTCCAGGGCCTCGCCGTAGTACTGGAGCGCGGAGGCGTAACGGCCCTCGGACAGGAACCGGTCGGCCATGGCCGAGTACTCCGCGGCCTCGTTCTTGACCTCGACGACTGCGTCCGCCGCCTTGGGCGCGCTCGAGCAGGCGCCGAGCGACAGGGCGCCGAGGGCCAGGGCCGCCAGGGCGAGCCGCGAGCATCGGTTACGCTCGGTTGTCATTCGAAGCTCCCTTCCCGCATGGAGCGCCTGAGCGGTTCCTGCTCAACGCGCTCGGTGACGCCGCCTCGGATGAGCGGGTTGTTCTTGACGCCCTCGAGTACGTCCTGCGCCTGCCTGATGGCCAGCTTGCTCTCGTTGACGAGGCCCGCCACCGCCGGCATCTCGGCGTTGAGGCTGGCCACGATGGACTGGAGGCTCGAGACGCTCTTCTCTATCTGGCCGGCTATGCCCATGACGCGCTTGTACAGCGCCTCGTCGTCGTCGAGGAACTTCTTTATCGAGCCCGACGGGTCGAGGAGCCGGGTAACGAGCCCGGTCGGATCGCGTATGGCCGCCGTCGTCTCGCCGAGGTTGGATCCGACGGCCTTGTACTCGGCTATGAGCCCGCGGAGCTCGTCGAGGAGGACGGCCACGCGCTCGCGGGCGTCGGTCGCCACGCCCTTGACCTCGTCCATGGTACCGGGCAGGGCCGCCGCGGCGTCCCGGGCGTCGCCGACGATGTCCCCGAGGGGGCCCGAGCTCTGGCCAGCCAGCGCGCGGTTGACCTCCGTCAGCGTGCGGTTGACGGTGACGATCGTCTTGTTGGTGTTCTCGAGGAGCGGGTTGATATTGGCCAGGAGGCGCGTGACGGTGTCGTCCTTGGGCGGTATGACGACGAGCTCCTGGTCGATGAGGGCCTGGCCTTCCTCCGAGTCGGCCAGCGGGATGAAGGCGCCCTCCTCGAGGCGTTGCTCGCCCGTGCCGGGGTGGAAGAGGAGCTGCGACCCGAGGCCTATGGGCGATACGGTCAGCTCGAGTATGGAGTAGGCGCGGACCTTGTCGTAGTAGCTATCGAAGATGTGGAACGCGGCGTCGACCTCGTTATCGGCGTTGAGGGTCAGCTTGTCTATCTTGCCGACGGTGAAGCCCTTCATGACGATGTTCGTACCCGGGGCCACGCCGGCCGCCGACTTGAAGGATGTAATGAAATGGTAATCCTTGGCGAACCAGCGCTGGTTGGCCCCTATCATCACCACGATGGCCACGAAGAAGGCCAGGGCCACTATGATGAAGAGGCCCACGACCTGGTCGGCGAATTTGATCTTGAATTTCATACGTCACCCCGTTGCGATTGCTCGGCTCCGTTATGGTCGCGCCCCTGCCTGGCCCGCTTGCCCCTGGCCCGCAGCCTGGCCAGCGAGCCGTGGAGCGCCTCCTCGGCCCGCTCGAGCGTCTCGTCGTAGGAACCGAAGGCCACCATGACCCCGTTCTTTATGACGCCGAGCCTGTCGGCCAGGCGGAAGGCCAGCTCGGAGCTATTGGCCACGATGATGACCGTGCGCCGGCCCGCGGCGTAGGCGTCCAGGAAGTCGAGGACCCTCTCGGCCGCGTCCTCGTCCAGGTTGGAGCTGGGATCGTCCATGAAGAGTATATCGGGCTCGTGCACCACGGCCCGGGCTATCGATACGAGCTTCTGCTCTCCGGCCGAAAGCTCCGCGGGCCGCATGGTCAGGGACTCGTCGTAGCCCAGGCGATGCAGGACCGCCTCGGCCGCCGAGGCCATGGCCTTGGGACCCATCCAGGGGCGGTGGACGCGGAGCGGCATGCTCACGTTACCGAGTATGTTGGTGTCAGACCAGAGGGCCGCGTCCTGGAAGGCGAAGCCGCTGGCGGCGCGGAAGGCCAGCTCCTCCCTGCGGCTCAGGCGGGCCATGTCCTGCCCGCGCCAGAGCACCGTTCCCGAGTCCGGGGGTACGAGCCCGGCGGCGACCTTGAGCAGCGTGCTCTTGCCCGATCCGGCCGGGCCCATGACGACGCTGCAGAGCCCGGAGGGGAAGGCCGCGTCGGCCTCGGCCAGGATCTCGTAGCCGCCCGAGGAGGCGGTGACGCCTCGGAGCTCTATGGCGGCGGGCTCAGGCATACTGCACCAGCGTTATGAGGACGTCGGCCACGATGATGAGTATGAAGCTCATCCCTACCGCCTTGATGCCGGCTACGGGAACCTCCGTGCTGGCGCGGTTGACGGCGAAGCCCTGGTAGGTCGAGACGACCGATACCACGACGCCGAAGACGAAGGCCTTGATGAGGCCCGAGGCCACGTCGGCGAGGGTGAGCGTCGACATGAGGGAGCCTAGGTACTCGCGTATGGGTATGGGCTTGATGACCTGGACGACTATGTAGGAGCCCAGGAGGCCGAAGATGTTGAAGTACAGCGTCAGTACCACCATGGACACGACGACGCCAATGAAGCGGGGCACGACGAGGTAGGATATGGGGTTGAGGCCGACGGCTATGTAGGCCTCGATCTCGTGGGCCACGACCATGGTGCCGAGCTGGGTCGCGATGGCCGTGCCCGAGCGCGCGGTGATGACGAAGGCCGTGAGGAGGGGGCCGAGCTCCCGGGTTATGATGACGATGAGTATGGAGTACATGAGCTGGCTCTGGCCGAACTGCGGGAGCAGGTTGGAGCCTATGACGTTGATGGCCGCGCCTATGGACACGGCCATGATGGCGTTTATGACCAGCGCCTCGTAGCCCGTGAAGAGGATCTGCATGATGAGCACCTTGTAGCCCACCTGGCTCCGCCTGAAGAAGCGTACGGTTTCCTTGAGCACGGTATAGAAGAAGCCCAGGCCGTAGAGTATCGACGAGGCCCTTCTCCTGGCGGCTTGCCCTATGGTCGCTAGCATGGCGTGCGCGTACCTCTCCTTGCAGTATCGGCGCGGGCGGCCGGAGTTTCAATGCGAACGGGCTCGAGCCGAGCCTCGACGAGGGGGAGGCGCGCGAGGCGGGAGAGGACGCGTTCCGGCGGCCGCGA
>CAZNNA010000118.1:0-1153 GCA_964573825.1 uncultured Treponemataceae bacterium | reverse complement strand
CAGGATCCTCGACAGGACCCGCGAGGGGAAACGCTCGATGGAGCCGACCCTCGCGCGCTCCGAGCCGGCGGTCGCGCCGTCTGTCGTCCCGGCGGGGCGTCCCTCGCGGAGGCCGGAGGCCCAGCCGGGCGGGGCGACGCCGAAGGGCAGGACGGCCTTGACCAGGGCCCGGTACAGCTCGTTGAGCCCGGCGAAGCGGCGCCACTCAGGCGAGCCCTTGGCCTCCTCGAGTTCCCCGGTGATCAACGGATCGAAGGCGAAGCGGAAGAGCGCCGGTTCGGCGAGGGCCCAGGCGGCGTAGCCGGGGCCCCGGGCCCGCTCGCAGGCCAGCGCTAGCGCCGCCTCGAGCTCCGAGGCCGGGTCGTAGGCGAAGGACCCGAACTCGAAGGGCGCGAGGACGGGAGTGAAGGCCGCGACGAGGGCCTCGGACGGCGAGTCGGGAAGGGCGTTCGCGATCGACGCTAGCCTAAGGCTGAGTCGTTCGATTGCGGTCCCGGCCTTTCCTTGCCGGGCCGGGCGCAGGAGCGTGACGCTTAGCCGGGGCCCTTCCGCGAGGCCCTCTTTTGCCGGGTTCCCTGCGTCCAGGGGCGCGGCGTCGGGGGCCACGACCCGGGCGAGGCCTAGGGCGCCGTTCCCGGTCACGAGCGCTATGGAGCCTTGGTCCGTATCCATGGCCCCATCGTACACCGCGCTTGACGCCGCGTCACGCCCTCTCTAGGATCGGGAGCCATGAAGCTCTTCCACCTGGCCGACCTGCACCTGGGCAAGACCTTGCACGAGCGCGACCTCCTTGAGGACCAGTGCCACGCGCTCGAGGCGGTCGTTGCGGCGGCCCGCGAGGAACGGCCCGCCTGCGTCATCCTGGCCGGCGACGTCTTCGACCGAGCCGTGCCTCCCGTCGGCGCGGTGGCCCTGCTCGGGGACTTCGCCTCGGGCCTGCGTTCGGCCTGCGGCGCCTCCCTGGCCGTCATACCGGGTAACCACGACTCCGCGGCCAGGCTGGCCTTCCTTGCGCCCGTCCTGGCCGAGGCCGGCGTATACGTCGCCTCGGATCCCGAGCGATGCGATAGGCCCGTCCTCATCGAGCGCGACGGCGAGGCCGCCCGCCTCTGGCTGCTTCCCTTCCTCTCGCCCGGGGCCTTCGAGGCGTCCG
>CAZNNA010000117.1:0-9824 GCA_964573825.1 uncultured Treponemataceae bacterium | reverse complement strand
TCTTCCTGGCCACCCAGCTCCTCGCCTTCTCGCCCATGCTATCGCCGCTCGGGTTCGGGCTGTCGGACGTGGCCGCGGACGTGCACACCGTGGCCGGCTACCTGGGACGCCACGGTCTCCTCGACGCCCTAGGGCTAGCGCTCGCGGCCACGCTCTACCTATCGGCGGCCCTGGGCTCCGGGCTCCTCGACGCGGAGAGCCGTAGCGCGGCCGCCGAGGCCGAGCGGGCCGCCAAGGAGGCGGAACTCGAGGCTATCCGCGCGAAGGTCATGAGGAACCGGCTCTACCTGGAGATCAACGCCCTGGCGCACGACCTTAAGACGCCTCTCGTGACCATAGGCGGCCTCAACTCGCTCCTCCTTCTCTCGAAGGACCGGGGCAAGCTCACGGAATACTGCGAGCGCATACGCTCGGTCGTCGACGCCATGACAGAGACCATAGGGAGCTTCCTCTACGCCGAGAGGCGGCAGCGCATGAGCGCGGTCGAGCTCCTCGACTACGTTCGCGCGCAGCTACCCGTGGATGAACCGGAGACTCATATCTCCTTCGTCGTCGAGGAAGGCGTCCCGCCGTTGTCCATCAACCGCGTACGCGTCGCCAGGGCCCTGGCCAACCTGGTCGACAACGCCCTCGCCGCCCCGCGCTCGGGCCCGGGCAAGCGCGTCGATGTCCGAGCCGGCTCCAGCGCAGGCGGACTGGCCATCGCGATACGCGACGACGGCCAGGGCATAGCGCCCGAAGACCTCGAGCGGGTCTGGCAGATAGGCCACTCGACCAAGGCCAGTTCCGGGCTCGGGCTGCCCCTGGCCAAGCAGCTCGTAGAGGAGAACGGCGGCCGCGTAAGCCTTTCGAGCCGGCCGGGAGAGGGAACCGAGGTCATCGTCTGGCTACCCGCCGACGCGGGAGGGGAAGGATGAGAAGCAACGGAAAGCGTAGCGTCATTGTCATAGACGACGATCCCGACATCCGCTTCACCATCGGCGAGATATGCTCCTATGCCGGGTACGAGGCGACCTTCGCCTCGAGCGGGGAGATAGGCTACCGCATCGCCAAGGATGACCGTCCAGACCTGGCCATTGTCGACTACCACATGCCCGGCTGGGACGGCGTGAAGACCGTACGGGCCCTCTCCGCCCTCGGCTACGGCATGGCCATCATCGTCCTGACCGTGGACGAGCGCCAGGAGATAGCCGAGCGCTTCATGGAGGCCGGCGCGTCGGATTTCGCCGTCAAGCCCATCAAGGCCCCGGATCTCCTGGCGCGGATCAGGGTCAACCTGCGCATCCGGGACCTGTACGCCGGCATGGCCGAGCGCCGCGAGGGGCTGGACCTGGATAAGGGCATGAGCCCGGCGACCATGCGACTCGTAGCCGATTACCTAGCGACCCTCAAGGAACCCGCGACGGCCGAGACGGTGGCCGGCGGCACGGGGCTCGCGTACCAGACGGTTCACCGCTACCTGCAGGAACTGGTACAGCGGGGCCTGGCCAGGGTGGAGCCGGTCTACGGCCAGCTCGGTCGCCCGAAGAACCACTACGAGTCCATTACCTGAGCCTCTTCCAAGGCCGGCTACTCTTACAGGAGGCCCCTGGAGCCTCAGGGAGCATGGAGTAGGACTCCTCGGTCCTCTTTTAACCGCCCTTGGCAACCCGGGCCCCGAGCGAGAAGGCCAGGCTGGCCAGGGTCCCGGTCTCGTGATCGTCGAGCGACAGCCCCGTAAGCGACTCGTAGCGACCGACCCTGGCGTGCACGGTGTGCCTATGCACGCCGAGCTCGGCGGCGGCGGCCACGGCGTTGCGGCCGTGCCTAAGGTAGGCCTCCACGGCGGCTAGGAGCTCGCGACCGTCGAGCGGCTCGGATACGGCCGCGGGAGCGAAGACGGCCGAGAGGGAGTCGCCCGAGGCCATAGCTATGCGCTCCAGTAGGGCCGAGGGAGTCGAAGCCGGGGCGGGCGCCGCGGCTTCGGACGGGAGGCCCGGGCACGCTTCGCCCCTCAGGGCCCAGGAGACCTCGCGGTAGCCGCGCCCGGGCGGCAGGAGGGCGATGGCTGCCCCGAGCCCCTCCGGGAACCCGAAGCCGGCTCCCGGGTGGCCCCCGGCCGACGAGCCGGGTACCGGGCCCGCGTCGCTCGCCCCGAGGAAGAGGCGTACGCCCAGGGACTCGAGCCGCCCGAGCTCCGAGGCCGCGTCGGGCTCCAGGAGTAGCGAGGCCGGCGCCAGCGCGACGCTCTCGGCCTCGGACTCGCCGATGGCCTCGAGTCGCTCGGCGTAGACGAGCCAATCGAGGCCCGCCTCCAAGGAGCGCCCCGGGGCGTGGAGGATTCCCGCCGCGACCAGGGGATGCGCTACGAGCTCGCCGACCGTCATCGAGCCCCTGCGTAGCGGCAGGCCGCCAGGTGCCCGTTCCCGTAATCCTCGAGGGCGGGTTCCCCGCCCTTGCAGGCCTCGGTCGCCAACGGGCAGCGCGGCCTGAAGCGGCACCCCGGCGGGATGGCCGCGGGATTGGGCGGCTCGCCGGCCAGGACGCGGCGAGGAGAACCCGAGCGCCCCTCGAAGCGAGGCATGACGTCGACGAGGGCTCGGGAATAGGGATGCAGGGGGCGCTCGAGCACGGCTTGGGCCGGCCCGGACTCCACGACCCGGCCCAGGTACATGATGGATATGCGATCGGCTATGAGCCAGGCGAGCGCCAGGTCGTGCGTTATGAAGATAAAGGACAGGCCGCGCTCGTCCCTGAGCCGCGCCAGTAGCTTGAGGATCCCCGCCCTGACCGACAGGTCCAGCATGGACACGGGTTCGTCCGCTACGATCATGCGCGGCTCCAGTACCAGGGCGGAGGCTATGGCCAGGCGCTGCCTCTGCCCGCCGGACAGCTCGTGGGGATAGCGGTCGAGGTAGGTCGCCGCCGGCCTGAGGCCCGCCGCCTCGAGGGCCTGGGCGGCGCGATCCCTGAGCTCGTTACGAGCCGCCAGGCCATGCACGACGAGGGGCTCAGCGACGGCTTCCGCCGCCCGGTACTTAGGGTCGAGCGACTGGTAAGGATCCTGGAACACGATCTGGGCCGCGCGGCGGAAGCCCTTGAGCTCGCGCCCGCCCATGGCGTAGACGTCCCGCCCCTCGAAGGCCACGAGTCCCGAGGCCCGACTCGAGTCGACGAGGCGGAGCGCCGCCCGGCCCGTCGTCGTCTTGCCGCAACCCGACTCGCCGACCAGGGCCAGTATCTCGCCCCGCCCGAGCGACAGGTCTACGCCGTCCACGGCCCTGACGACCCCGGCGCTACGCCCCGCGAGGCCGGCCAGGAAGCCCGTCCTGACCGGGTAGCGGACGGCCAGATCGCGAACGCACAGGAGCTCAGGCATTCAGGCCTCCCTCGTGGCAACAGACCACTCGCCCGTCGCCGAGGTCCCTGGCCTCCGGCGCCGCGCGCCTGCAGGCCTCGCGGGCCGCGTCGCAGCGGGGCGCGAAGGGACAGCCTTCCAGCTCCTCCGTCGGGTCCGGCGGATCGCCCGGTAGGGAGTCGGCCATAGTCCGCTCGAGCCCGGGCTTGGGGCAGGCGGCAGCTAGGTAGCGCGTGTAGGGATGGGCGGGCTCCCCGAGCAGGCGCGCCACGGGCCCGCTCTCCACCACGCGGCCCGCGTACATCACGGCCGCCCGGTCGCAGATGTCCCCGAGCAGGGACAGGTCGTGGGTTATGAGGAGGAGCGACAGCCCGAACTCGGCCTTAAGCCGCTCTATGAGCTCGAAGATCTGGGCCTGCACCATGACGTCCAGGGCCGTCGTCGGCTCGTCGCCTATGACGAGCCTGGGCCTCAGGGCCAGGGCCATGGCTATCATGGCGCGCTGGCGCATGCCTCCCGATAGTTCGTGAGGATAGGCCGAGGCCCTACGGGCGTCTATCTCGACGAGCTCGAGGAGCCTGGCGACTCGCCGCCCGGCCTCCGCCTTATCGACGCTATCGTGGAGCATGATGACCTCGGCTATGAGGTCTCCGACGCGCCGCACCGGGTTGAGCGCGTTCATGGCCCCCTGGAAGATGACCGATGCGTCCTTCCAGCGAAAGGCCCTCAGCTCATCGTCGCCCATGGCCAGCACGTCGCGCCCGTCGAAGCGGACGCTACCCGAGTCCACCCTGCCGCCGGGGGGGAGGAGCCTGAGCGCCGAGAGTGCGGTCGTCGTCTTGCCGCAGCCGGACTCCCCGACGAGGCCGACTATCTCGCCCTCCTCTATAGAGAGGCTCGCGCCGTCGACGGCCCTCGCGCGCCGTCCGCCCGCGGCGTAGGAAACGTGCAGGTCGCGTATCTCGAGCAAGGCCATCTAGCGCCTCTTCCTTAGCTTGGGATTGAGGATCTCGTCGAAGGCGTAGCCCATCAGGGTAAAGCCGAGCACGAGGACTAGGACGCAGAGCCCCGGAGGCAGGATATACCAGTAAGCCCCGGCGGACACAGCGCCCGACTCGAAGGCGAAATGCAGCATGGTGCCCCAGCTCGGGCGGTTGGAATCGCCCATGCCGAGGAAGCTCAGCGTCGTCTCCGACAGTATGGTTACCGCCGTCACGAGTATCGTGTTGGCGAACACGAGCGGCATGACGTTGGGCAGGATATGGGCCGCCACGATGCGCGGCCCGCTCGAGCCCAGGGCCCTTGCGCGCTCCACGAAGGCTCGTTCCTTTATAGCCATGGTCTGGGCGCGGACGAGGCGCGCGGTACCGGCCCATCCGGTGAGTCCTATCACGAGGACTATGTTCCATACGTTAGGGCCGAGTACCGCCGCGAGCACGAGCATGAGCGGCAGCCAGGGCAGCACGAGGAAGACGTCGGTCAGGCGCATGAGAGCCGAGTCGACCCAGCCGCCCGCGTAGCCCGACGCCACGCCGATGCCGGTACCGAGCACTATCGATATGAGCGTCGCCGAGAGTCCGACGAAGAGCGAGACGCGCGAGCCGGCGACGAGGCCGCGGAGCACGTCGCGCCCCATGTCGTCGGTACCGAGCCAATGCTCGGCGCCAGGGCCGCGCAGGGCCTCGTCTGAACGGCCGAAGGCCAGGGGGTCGTACGGCGCGACGAGCGGCCCCAGGAGCGCCACGGCTATGAAGGCCAGGATGACGGCCAGGCCCGCCATGCCGAGGCGGCTCTCGAGGAAGAGGGCGAAGGGCCCGTCCTTGCGACGCGCCGCGGGGACGCGACCGTCGGCGCCGCGAGCGAGGGCGCCGCTCATCGGTCGCCCACCCGCGGGTCGATGAACCGGTAGAGGATGTCGGCAGCCAGGTTGGCGCCCACGACGGCTACGCTCGTCACGAGGAAGATGCCCTGCAGGAGGGGATAATCCCGCCCCTTGAGGGCATCGTACATGAGCCGGCCGAGCCCGGGCCAGGAGAAGACCGTCTCCACCTGCAAGGCTCCCGTGATGGTGAACCCCAGGCTCATGGCGATGACCGTGCTCATGGGTATGAGCGCGTTGGGCAGGGCGTGCTTCCTGAGCACGTCGCGCTCCGGCAGCCCCACGGCCCTGGCCGTGACTATGTAATCTTCCGTTAGCACGTCTATCATGGAGTTCCTCATGATCAGGGCGTACTCCCCGGCCAGCACGAGGGCCAGCGTCGCGGCGGGCAGGACGAGGTGCCCGAGCAGGTCTACGGCACGGGGCCAGAAGCCCGCGAATACGAGGGCCGGCGACACCATGCCGGATACGGGGAAGAGCCCCAGGAAGCCCGAGAAGAAGGCTACCATGAGTATGCCCAGCCAGAAGGTGGGCATGGAGTAGCTGACCAGGGTAAAGCCGAGCCCAGCCACGTCCACCGCCGTGCCTCGCTTCCAGGCGGAGACGATACCGACGAGCATGCCCAGGCCTATGGCCAGGAGCTCGGCGACGACGGTAAGGAGCAACGTCGGCAGGATACGCTCGCCAATCACCGCGGCCACGGAACGCTTGTATATGAAGGACGTGCCGAGCTCGCCTCGGGTCAGGTCCTTCGCGTACAGGGCGAACTGCTCGCCCAGGGGCTTGTCGAGGCCGAACATGGCGTTGATCCTGGCCAGGGACTCGGCGTTCATCCTGGGGTTCCGCATGAGCATTGAGGCCGGATCGCCGGGCATGACGCGGAACAGGAAGAAGTTGATGACGAGGACCCCGGCCACCGTGACGACGGCCTGGGCCAGCTTGGCGACCAGGGCCCTCCCGCTCACTTCCCGGCCCTCCGCTTGCGCGCCGCCGCCAGGGCGACGAGCGCTGCCACGGCCCCTATGGCCACGAGGGGTAACGCTATCGCGGCGCCTGAGCCTACCGAGGCCTTGGCGGCCGAGGTCGCCCGAAGGTAGTTGACGTTGGTATTGGCGTAGAAGACGGGACCGCCGGCTACCTTGGCCAGGCCCTCGACGGTATCGGTCCGTACGGCCTGGATATCGCCGTCGTAGGCCAGGATGATATAGGGCGCGGCCTCGTAGGCCAGGCGCTGGGCCTCGCGGACCGCGGCGCGGCGCTCGGCGGGGTCGAGGAGCGTGGCCTGCCGGGCCACGACGTCGTCGTAGGCGGGACTCGACCAGCGCGGCTCGTTGTTGCCGTCAATCTGGGCGCTCGTCAGTACGGCCAGGAGCGTAGTCGGGTCCACGTCGCCGCCCCAGCCCCAGATGAAGAGATCGTAGTCTCCGGCGTTTATGGCGTCCTGGAGGGCGCCGTCGTCCACCGTGGAAAGGGTCGTGGCTATGCCGATCGCCTTGAGGTAGGACTGTATCATCTGCCCCGCCTTGACCTCGCGGGTGTTATCGGAGCGGGTGATGAAGCGGAAGTCCAGTCGCCTGCCGTCGGGGCCCTCCCGGACGCCGTCGCCGTCGCCGTCGCGGTAGCCGGCCGCCTCGAGCCCGGCCTTGGCCTTCTCCGGATCGTATGAGCGTAGCTCGGCGTCAGGCACGAAGTAGTGCCACTCGGGAATGCACTCGGGAACGAGGCTCGAGCCGACGCTTCCGGCGCCGCCCAGGGCCATGGCGAGGATCTCCTTCTTGTCCATGGACCGTTCGATGGCGCGCCTGACGGCGGGGTCCCTGAGCGCGGGGTGGCCGCCCGAGGAAGGGCTGTCCCAGGAGTTGCAGGCTAGCTGGGTAAAGCCGTTACCGGAGAAGCGATAGACGGCTACGGCGCCGGCCTTCTCGAGGGCGGGCACCTGGTCGGGGTAGAGGTTGAGCGCCGCGTCCAGCTCGCCCGAGGCCAGGGAGCGAGCCAGCGTATCGCGATTGGCGAACACGGAGAAGACGATAGCCTTGGCCTTGGGGGCCCCGCCGAAATAGGAGGCGTTGGCCTCGAGGCTATAGTACTGTCCCTTCTTCCACTCGCGGAAACGGAAGGGCCCGGTCCCCACCATGGCCGCGTCCTCGAAGGTCTCGAGCTCGGCCGCGTGCGGCTCCCAGATATGGCGAGGAACGATGGGCGTGGGATTCTGGAGCATATTTGCCTTGGGCTCGGCCGTCCGTATGACGACGGTCAGGTCGTCCGGCGTCTCTATTGACTCTATGCCCTCGAGGAAGGTGGCGTACATGCCGAGCTGGCTCGACTGGACGGTCTCGTAGGTCCATTTGACGTCATAGGAGCCGAAGGGCTTACCGTCGTGCCAGGCCACGCCCTTGCGAAGCCTGAAGGTCCAGGCCTTGCCGTCATCGGAGACGGTCCACGACTCCGCCAGGGCCGGGACCGGCTTGAGCTCGGCGTCGAACTGCACGAGCGAATCGTAACAGAGGAGGAAGACCTCGCTCGCCGCTCGCTCGTAGGCGTTGAAGGGACTCAGGGAGTCCAGGTCCTCGGTCGTACCGACCCTGAGCACGAGGCCGGAGCCCTGGGCGAAGGCGCCCGGGACGGCTAGGGCGAGGAAGGCGGCCGCCAGGGTCGGGATCAGTCGGGGAGAGCGCTTCATGCAAGCCTCCTATTCTATCGGGTAGCTATCGAACCATCGCCGGCCGCTAGGCCGTAGTTCCGGATTCCAGGATCTCGAGAAGGCCCGCGCCGGCGTCGAGCCTCGCGGCCGCGCCCAGGGGCAGGGTCGCCTTATCCTTGGCGTGCCCCAGGGGTAGGCCGTAGAGCACCGGTTTACCGTAGGAGCCGAAGTAGTCGTACAGCACGTCCTCGGCCGAGCGCTGGCTAAAGAAGCCCGGATCCAGCTTGTTCGGCTCGCAGTTCTCCCACTCGCCCACGACTATGCCGGCGGCGTCGCGGAATTTCCCAGCGTTGGCCAGGTGGGACAGCATATGGTCCAGTATCCACGGCTCGGTATCGAGCTCCTCGAAGAAGAGTACGGCTCCCCGGGTGTCTATCTCGTAGGGCGTTCCGAGCGAGGCGCAGACCAGGGTCAGGTTGCCGCCGACGACGGGCCCCTCGGCCACCCCGGGACGTATGGCTATGGTCTCCTTGAGCGGGTCGGCCAGGCCTATGGCCCCGACGGGGCCCGGCTCCGAGAGGGCTCGCAGCCATGCGGACTTGCTGTACTCCGTCAGCCAGGAGCGCTCGAAGCCGGTGGCCCCCGGCCCGTGGAACGAGAGGAGTCCGCAGAGGCGGCCGAGCATGAGGTGCAGGCTCGTGATATCGGAGTACCCCACGAAGGGCTTGGGGTTGGCGGCTATGGCGTCGAAGTCGAGGTGCCCGAAGAGCCTGGCGCTACCGTAGCCGCCCTGGCTACAGACCACGCCGTCCACGTCGGGGTCGAGGAAGGCGGCCATGAGGTCGGCCGCGCGCTCCTCGTCGGTACCCGCCAGGTAGTAATGATTCCTGTACGCGTGTTCGCTCGCGTCGGCCTTGAAGCCCAAGGCCCGCAGGCCGTCGAGTCCCCTATCGAGCTCGCTCCTGGTCCAGGGTCCGCTGGCCGGGGACACGACGCGCAGGCGCGCCCCCGGGCGTAGCGGCTTGGGTCTTAGCATGGCTCCCCCTATCGATTACCGCAATCGTACCCCCGTTTCCGGCCGAGCGCCAGGGACCATCGGTACCTATTTCGGGCCCGGCGCTGTACATCGTGTACAAGGCGCCCATTACGGCGTTGCGCGCGCGCGGGAGCCGCGCGTATACTGCCAGCCATGAACGAAGCGACCGGCGCCGTAGCGCGCGCCCTAGGAACCCTTGACGTGGAGAGGCTCCTGGCCGACCTCGTAGCCATACCCAGCCATCCCGAGGCGCCTGGCGCCGAGGGACCGATCGCCGCCTACGTGGCCGATTTCTTCCATCGCGAGGGAATGGGCGCGGAGCTCTACGACGCGGAACCGGGCCGGCCTAACGTCGAGGCATCGCTCGCGGGCGCGAGTCCCGGTCCGCGCCTCGCGTTCTGCGGTCACCTGGACACGGTGCCGCCCTACGACATGGAGGAGCCGTACAGGCCGCTCGTCCGGGAAGGCTGCCTCTACGGCCGGGGCTCCGTGGACATGAAGGCCGGGGTCGCCGCGGCCCTGGCGGCCATGGCCGCGCTCCGGCGCTCGGGGCTCTCCCTTGGCGGGGAGATCCTCTTCGCCGGCGTCGCCGACGAGGAGCTCGGGAGCGCCGGGGCCAGGGCCCTGGTCTCGCGGCCGGGCTTCCGCGCCGACGCCGCCATCGTCGGCGAGCCCACCGGACTGTCCGTCTGCCTCGGCCATCGGGGGCTCGAGTGGTTCACCGTGGACTTCGAGGGCCGCACGGTGCACGGGGGCGACCAGGAGAACGGCATCAGCGCCATCGACCACGCGGCTCGCTTCGTCGTCGACCTGCGGGACGAGCTGGCCCCGGCCCTGGGCGAGCGGCGGCACATCCTCCTCGGGCCGTCCACCGTGAACGTAGGCACCATACGGGGCGGCACGCAGCCGAGCACGGTGGCCGGCTCCTGCT
>CAZNNA010000116.1:0-9863 GCA_964573825.1 uncultured Treponemataceae bacterium | reverse complement strand
TATGGCCAGCCTGAAGTCGGGAATGGGCCGCATGAAGAGGCGGCCGCCCACGATCTCGTGGTCCGCGAGGTCGTTGGTCAGGGCCTCGAAGCCCCAGCCGCCGGCGTCGACGCCGAGGTTGACGCCTACGCGGCGGATGGACGGGAAGTCCGAGTCGTTGGCGTAGTTGCGCATGAGGAGGCCGTGGCCGACCGTGAAGCTCTTCAGGTTTCCTACCTTGATGAAGAACGGGTCGACGAGGGGCTGGCCGTATTCTAGGAACTTGATCTTGAGCGCCAGGTCGGTGCCGGCGTCCGCGAGGGCCTCGAGCCAGCGATCGGCGTTCCAGCCCTTATCGAAGCCGAAGGACCACTCGTCGTTGCCGGCGGGCCTGTACCAGGTGGCCGGATCGAAGAGGTTGCTCGAATAGATGACCGGGAGGTAGAGGCCAAGCTTGAGTTTGCCGATGGTGAAGGTCGGCTGGACGACGGCCTTGGCCCAGGTCTCGCCGTTGATGGTGATCGAGCCAATCTCCATGCCGAGCACGTCGCGGAGCCAATCGAGGACGGCGCTCTCGGCCTTGCTCGGCGCGGCCGCGGCGGTCTCTTTGACCGGGGGCTCCTCGGCGGGCGAGAAGTCCGACGCGGCGGCGGCGGCGGGGCCGGAGGCCTCGGGCGCCTTCGCGGGTTCCTCGGCCTTGGCCGCCTCCGCGGGGGCGGCCGGCAGGCGCTCGGGCGGTATGTCGAGGCCGTCGTAGGCCTCGGCGAGCTGCTCGGGGCTGAAGGGCGCGGCCACGAGGCCCTTGAAGAAGTCTGCGAACTGGCCGGCGCCTACCATGATGGCGTTCGCCAGGCTGCCGTCGGCGGCGCGGCCGCCGAATTCGACGGCGCCCTCGGCGACGAGGAGCATGGCCTTGGCGCCTTCCTCGAAGGCCATGGAGAAGTCGGTGCCGCGGACGCCGGCCACGGTGCTCGAGGTATAGATCGAGTACTGGCCGCCCTTGGCCGCCACGGTCCTGAGCTTGCCGGAGACCAGGGTGAAGCCGTTCTGCTCCTTCTCGGGCGTCGCCAGGCCCTCCACCTTGAAGGTAGACATCTTGGCGAGCTTAATGACGGTACCGTTAGGCTTGAGCTTGAGCTCTACGCTCGTGCCCGCTCCCGTCTTGACGACGGCGCCCACGGGTACCGTGTCGCCCTCCATGACGGAGCCGGACTTGTAGCTATAGCTCGTGGCGTCGGGGTAGACGACGTCCAGGTTGTCTCCGTTGACGAAATCTATCACCAGGGTCTGCGACGCCTGGGCCGCGGCCGAGGCCGCCCCCAGGAGCGCGAGCAGCGCCAGTATCGTCCATGATTTGGATCGCATCGTATTCCTCCTTGTCCGCCGCTAGAACTTGATGGCGCTCTGAAGGCTCGAGGTCACGTCGAAGCCGTTAGGGTTGTTCGGGTTGTACTTGAGCGAGTAGAGCAGGGTGAAGACCGCCGCGCCCGTCTTGTAGTTGAGCGCCGCCCCTATGACGGCGTCGCTCGGGTCGACGAGGTCGGCGAAGAAGCCAAGGTCGCGGCCCAGGAAGTACTTCTCGTAGGAGCCGGTGACGAAGAAGCCCCCGAGGACGCCCTCGGCCATGCCCACGACGCCGCGGAGATGGGGGTACTCGGCCGAGTTGTCGCTAGCGACGGCGGGCTTGGCCTTGAAGGGGCCGTCGACCGAGACGCTGAAGTAGAGCTTGTCCTCGAAGAGGCTCGCGCCGGCCTTGGCCAGCCAGCCGGCGAAGCCCTGGGCATCGGCTGCCGGGGCCGCGGCCATGAGCTCTGCCTTCTTGGTCCTGTAGAGGTCGTAGTTGGCGTCGAAGTAGACCGGCACGAAGCCCGCCCCGAGCAGCCGGAGCTGGGCGCCGTAGGTGATGACGCCGAGGAGGCGCCCTCCCAGGCCCGCCATGAAGCCCACGCGGTTCTGCGGCTCGAAGGCCAGCTCCGTGAAGGCCGCCAGGGGAAAGGCCTGGCTCTTGATGATGGGCGCGAAGACGTCGGCGCCGCCGACGATTACGGGATTATCGAAGGCGTCCGTGCCGAGGCCGGCCACGCCGGTATCCATGGCGAAGGTGCCGCCGACCTGCAGGTCCTCGAGTATCGGGATCTTCGTGGTCACGAGGGGGCGCACGTAGAGCCGCGTGCCGAAGACGTCGAGCCTGGCCAGGTTACCGGTCATGAACTCTATCCCGACGAAGGGAAAGTTAAAGAGATTGCCGTCGAGGCCCAGGTTGAGCCCGAAGACGCGCTGGGCGGGCAGGAAGCGGGTGTTGGCGTAGTCGCCGACGATGAAGCCGTTGCCGAGCGTCAGGTCGTCTATGGAACCGAGCTTGACGAAGAGGGGCTCGCCGCGGAGGCCGTAGCGCAGGTACATGATCTTAGGCAGGTACAGGTCGAGGTAGCTCTTGCCGGAGCCCTCCTCCGGTCTCCAGTCGCCAAGATAGACGCGTATCGCCTCGTCTGCCGTGGGCATGAGCTTGAAGCGGAGCGTCAGGTCAAGGCCCACCCCGAAGGGGCCTATGGATAAGTCCGGCTGGAAGCCAAGGCTGTTCCAGGTCTCGGGGTTCCCGGACGAATCCAAGAGAACGTCGGTGCCGAGCGCTATGCCGGCCTGGAAGCCGAGACCGCCGGAGGAGGCCTCGGGTCGCTCCTCATCCGAATACGCCGACGAGGTTATCAATAGTATAGCTAGTAGCAATGCCGCCGCTCGTTTCATTGCGGGCTCCTCCTTGCCAGGTTTGAAGCGATCCGCCCGCCTGTCTCGTCGAAATACCGTACGGCCGCTCCGCGGCGAGCGAACAGACCGATTCGAATCTAGTATAGCCCTTTTTGACTTAAAAAACACCAGTATGCTATGCTCCGCCCAGTCGAAGCTGTTCGGCGGAAGGTGGGGGGAACAATGCAGTTTTTCAAGAGGCTCGAGGCCGCGTGGCGAGAACGCGGAACCGCCCTGTGCGTGGGCCTGGATCCTAGGCTCAAGTCCGGCGAGGGGCCGGAGGATCTCTACCGAAAGTCGCTGGCCATAGTCCAGGCCACCGCCAGGCACGCGGCCTGCTTCAAGCCGAACGCCGCCTTCTACGAGGCCTTCGGCGCCGCGGGCCTCGACGCGCTCGTGCGCCTGGTCAAGGCCATTCCCGACGGCATCCCCGTGCTCCTCGACGCCAAGCGTTGCGACATAGGCCCGACCGCCGAGGCCTACGCCAAGGCCTGCTTCGAGGCCGTAGGCGCCGACGCCGTCACCCTGAGCCCCTATATGGGACGTGACGCCGTCGATCCGTTCCTAGCGTACGAGGACGCGTCCGTGTTCCTCCTGGCTCGCACGAGCAACCCGCGGGCGGGCGTCTTCCAGGACGTCTCCGTGGGCGGACGGACCCTCTACGAGCTCGTGGCCGCCGAGTGCTCCTCCTGGTCCGACCGGGTGGGCCTCGTGGCGGCGGGCAACGACGTGCCCGGCCTCGCCGCCGTCAGGCGCGCGGCGCCCGGCGCCTGGCTCCTGGCCCCCGGCATAGGCGCGCAGGGCGGCGATATCGCCGAGGCCTATCGCGCCGGGCGCCGCGCCGACGGCATGGGCGTCATACCGGTGGCCGCGCGAGCGGTAGCCGAGGCCGCCGACCCGGGCGCCGCCGCCGCGGACTTCGTAGCGGCCGTGCGAAAGGCGGCCGAGGCCTCGGAGAAGACCCTCGGCGCGGGCTACGACGCGCGCGAGCTCCTCAAGCGGCGCGTCCTCAAGGGCCTCGTCGAGACCGGATGCTTCAAGACCGGCTCCTTCGTGCTCAAGAGCGGCAAGACCTCTCCATTCTACATAGACCTCCGCAGGGTCATATCCCGGCCGGACCTGCTCTCCGACGTGGCCGAGGCCTACGCCATGGCCGCCGGCGACGCGGCCTACGATAGGATAGCCGGCATACCCGCGGCGGCCCTGCCCTTGGCCACGGCGGCCGCGCTGCGCGTCGGCAAGCCCATGGTCTGGCCGCGCATGCCGGCCAAGGACCACGGCACGGGCGTCCGCGTCGAGGGCGCCTTCGCCAAGGGCGAGCGCGTCCTCCTCCTCGACGACCTCATTACCACGGGCTCGTCAAAGATAGAGGCGATCGAGATCCTGCGGGGCGAGGGCCTCGTCGTCGAGGACCTCGTCGTGCTCATCGAGCGGGGTAGGCAGGGAAGGCGCGACATGGAGGCCACGGGCGTCAGGCTCAGGTCCTTCATGCACGTGCGCGAGCTCTTCGCGCTCTGCGAGGAGCTCGGCATCGTCGACGGCGCGGAGCGAGAGCGGCTCGAGGCCTACGCCGACGCGGAGTAGCGGGATAGGCGGCGCGCCGGGGGCCCTTACGCGTGTTACTCGCGGACGGGCTTCGGCGCCCGGGCGATTACGTCCCCGAGCGTCGTGCCCGTCAGGTAGCCGTCTATGATGCCCGTCAGTTCTCGCCAGACCCCGCCAGCCAGGCAATCGGCTTGCCGGGGGCAGGCGGCCCTCTCGTCCCCGGCGCAGTCCGCGAGGCCTAGGTCCTCGCCCGCGCCGGAGACGATCTCCTTAAGGCTGATCTCGTCCAGGGGACGCGCGAAATAGAAGCCGCCGCCCGGTCCCCGCGCCGAGGCTATGAGGCCGGCCTTCCTGAGCCGGTAGAAGATCTGCTCGAGGAACTCAGGCGATAGGCCTTCGGCTTCCGAAAGCGATCGTATGGATACGGGCGACTTCCCCGCGCCGCTCTGGGCTAGGGCTATAGCCGCCCTGAGGGCGTAGCGCCCCTTAGTCGTCATTCGCACGCTCGTCTCCGCACACCTGCCTCGTTTTCGGGCTAGCCTGCGGCCAGGCAGCCCGATGGTCGGGCATACTATACCGTATCGACTATCCTGCGATAGACGCCCCGGCCGCGATAACGCCCGGCGGCTTGTATAAAGCCCGTATGCGGTGTATATTTATGCCGCGCGCGGCATTGTGCCGATGTCGCTGGCCCCGTGGTTTACCTCCTTTTTCCACGGGGTCTTTTTATTTAGATAAAAAAATACCTAAAACTACGCAAATTTTCTTGACGCGGCCCCACTGTTCTTAGTATCGTTCTACCCATTCTTTTTCCTAGCCAGCCTGCGAGAGGTGCCCATGCCGAAATTCAAAGTGTCCTATGCCCCGTCGGTACGGCGCTTACCGTCGTACCTACTGCTCGCGAAGCAGGCCATGGACCACGGCGACGATTATATTTCCGGAACGCTCATAGCCATGGAACTCAACCTGGAGCCTATCCAGGTCCGCAAGGACCTATCGATCACCGGCATAGCGGGCAAGCCCAAGCGCGGCTATCCCGTGGCCCCGCTCATAGCCGCCATCGAGTCGTACCTTAACTGGGATACCCGCGTCGACGCCGTCGTCGTGGGCGCGGGCAACCTAGGTAACGCCCTGTCGGGATTTCCCGGCTTCAGGCAACACGGCCTCTACATCGTCGCGGGCTTCGATACCGATCCTGCGAAGATAGGCGGGAGCATCCACGGCTCGCCCGTCTACGCCATGGAGGAGCTCGGGGCGAGGGTCAGGGCGCTCGGCGTGACCGTGGCCATACTGACCGTTCCTTCCGCCATGGCCCAGGACGTGGCTACCGTCCTCGCGGGCGCAGGGGTCGACGCCATCTGGAACTTCACCAACGTCAAGCTAAAGCTACCCGAAGGCGTCGTGGTACAGAACGAGGACCTGTCCTCGGGCTATGCCATGCTGTCGATGAAGCGCCGCATCAAGAGCGCCATAGCCGGCGGAGACGCCCTGGCGCTAGGGAGCGGCGCGATCGCGGCCAGCGACGAGCCCGACGACTTCGACGAGCCCGACCCGGCCGACGATGCCGACCGATAAGGACCTCGAGCAGGCCGGCTTCTTCCTGAATAGGGTAGCCAAGCGAGACAGGCACCTGGGCAAGAAGGCCCGGCGCTCGGGCGGCGACTGCTACCGCGTCTACGATAGGGACATACCGGAGATACCGCTGGCCCTGGACCGCTACGGCGACGACGCCGTCCTCTACCTCTTCGAGCGTCCCTACGATAAGCCCGAGGCGGATGAGGCCGCCTGGCTCGGCCTCATGGCGGAGGCCGCGGCTGCCGCCCTGGAGATCCCTCCCAAGGCCGTACGCCGCAAGGTCAGGCGCCGCCTGGGCGCCGACGAGCAGTACGAGCGCTCGGGGGACGCCTCCGAGGCAGGAGAGATCATAGTTCGGGAGAACGGCCTAGGGTTCCTCGTCAGGCTGGACGACTATATCGATACCGGCCTCTTCCTGGACCACAGGCCGGCCAGGGAGCTGATCCGGGGCGGAGCCTCGGGCAAGCGCGTCCTCAATCTCTTCTGCTATACGGGCAGCTTCTCCGTCTACGCCCTGGCCGGCGGCGCCGCCGAGGTCGTAGGCGTGGACCTGTCGAACACGTACCTCGCCTGGGCCGATCGCAACGTGGCGCTCAACCGCCTCGACGCCAGCCGCTATCGCGGGGTGCGCATGGACGCGGTAGCGTTCCTGGCCGAGGAGGCCGCTCGCGGCGGCGCCTTCGACCTCATAGTCCTCGACCCCCCGACCTTTTCCAACTCCAAGAAGATGCAGGGCTTCCTGGACCTGGCGCGCCATTGGCCGCGCTTAGTCGAGGCCTGCCTCCGCGTGCTGGCTCCAGAAGGAACGCTGCTCTTCTCGTCCAACGCCAAGGGGCTCAAGGTGGATCCCGAGGCCTTCCCGGGACATACCGTCGACGATATCAGCGAGCGCTCCATCCCCGAGGGCTTCCACGGCCTGCCCCATCGGACCTGGCTTCTCCGTAGGCGATAATTTCTTCCGGGGTCCTCTTGCATTCAACCCTGCCTCCCGTTAATATTACGCGAAGGGTGCGGTATCGTGTAATATCTCGCATCCATGGGGGTTGTATGAAAAAGCCGCTGAGTCTCGTGCCCTTGCTTCTACTCTCCATCGGCGCGCCGGCCTTCGCCTCGTCGGGGGGCCTGGCCGAGGGGCAGTCGGCCCTGGTACTGCAGATAGGCTTCATACTCTTCGCCGCCAAGGCCGGCGGCCTCCTCGCGCAGCGCCTGAGGCTCCCCTCGGTGCTCGGCGAGCTCATGGCCGGCATAGTCATCGGCCCCTACGCCCTGGGCGCGCTCGCCCTGCCGGGCTTCCCCCACGGCTTCTTCTTCGCCACGGTGAGCGAGATACCGGTAAGCCCCGAGCTCTACGGCATAGCGACCATTGCCTCCATCATCCTGCTCTTCGTCTCCGGGCTCGAGACGGACCTATCGCTCTTCCTCAAGTACTCGGTAGCCGGAGGCGTCGTGGGCCTCGGGGGCGTGGCCGTGGCCTTCGCCGCCGGGGACCTCGTCGGCATGGCCGTCTTCGGCGGCGGCTTCATGGATACGCGGAACCTCTTCCTGGGTATACTCTCCACGGCGACGAGCGTCGGCATAACGGCTCGCATCCTTTCCGACAAGAAGCGCATGGACAGCCCCGAGGGCGTGACCATCCTCGCGGCCGCCGTCTTCGACGACGTCCTGGGCATTGTCTTCCTGGCCGTCGTCATGGGCATAGCCGCCGCCTCCGGCGGCGAGGCCTCCGGCGCCATAGACTGGGGGCACATCGGGCTCATAGCGGCGAGGGCCTTCGGCATCTGGCTCGGCGCGACCGTGGTCGGCCTCCTGGCCGCCAAGCGCGTAGCGGGAGCGCTCAAGCGCCTCAAGCACGCGAGCGCCTTCTCCGTCCTGGCCCTCGGCCTGGCCCTAGCCATCTCCGGCGTCTTCGAGCGCCAGGGCCTGGCCATGATCATCGGCGCCTACGTCACGGGGCTGGCCCTCTCCAAGACGGATATCAGCCACATCATCATCGAGAAGGTACACGTGCTCTACGAGTTCTTCGTACCCGTCTTCTTCGCCGTGATGGGCATGCTCGTCGACGTGCGGCAGCTAGCCTCGCCTACGGTGATACTAGCGGGGCTGGCCTTCTCCCTGATCGCCGTGCTGTCCAAGGTCGTGGGCTGCGGCGTACCCGCCCTGTTTACCGGCTTCAACGCGCGCGGCGCCTTGCGCATAGGCGCCGGCATGGTTCCCCGCGGCGAGGTCGCCCTTATCATAGCCGGCATAGGCGCGACGAGCGGCATACTCGACGGCCAGTCCTTCGGCGTCGCCATCATGATGACGCTCCTTACCACCGTCGTCGCTCCCTTCGGCCTGTCGGCTGCGCTCAAGGTACCCGGGACGGGTACCCGCAAGGCCGACGAGCGCGGCGAGTCCAAGGCGGTCGACTTCGACTTCCCCTCGGAGGACGTGGCCGTCCTCGTCACCGACACCATGACCCACGAGCTCCAGGCCGAGGGGTACTACGTGCGTACTATGGACATCGAGGAGGGCATAGCCCAGGTACGGCGCGACGACAAGGCCTTCTCCATGCGCCTCGACGGCTCCAGGCTGTCCGTGCAGGCCTCCGGAGACGCGCTGCCCGTCGTGCAGGCGGCGGTCTTCGAGGCGGTCGCCGACCTGAATCGAAGCTTCGAGCGGCTCAAGACGGACTTCGACCCCGCTAGCATCCAGAAGGCAGAGGGCACGCACGCGCCGCTCAAGGCCGCCGATGCCAAGGCCGTCTGCCCGGCCTGCGTCGCCATGGACCTCAAGGCTACGGGCAAGGAAGCGGCCATTCGAGAGCTCGTCGATCTCCTCGCCGCCAACGGGCGTATCCGGGATCCCTCCGCGGTATTCGCCGACGTGATGGATCGGGAGCGTTCCATGTCCACCGGCATGGCGCACGGCATAGCCCTACCGCACGCCAAGACCGACGGGGCCGACGTCATGGTGGCCGCGATCGGCCTCAAGCGGGACGGCCTGGAGTTCCAGTCGCTGGACGGCCAACCGGCCAGGCTCATCGTGCTCCTGGCTACCCCCAAGAAGAACCCCGGCGCCCATATCCAGTTCCTCGCGGCGGTCGGGGCCGCGCTCCGCGACGCCGATAGGCGCGAGCAGATACTGGCCGCGCGGGGCCCCGAGGAAGTAGTCAGGCTTATAGGGATCTGAGGAGCCTGAGGGCGCCCTAGTCCCACCAGACGCGGCCGACGTGGTCCGGCCTGAAGGCGGCGCTCTGGTGGCGTATGACGGCGCCCGTCCTGGCCCTGGGCAGGATTCGCCTGACGCGCTCGGAGAGTATGGACAGGGTCGTGCCGGAGGCGGAGTCCTCGTCGAAGATAAGCACGCTCCCTCCGTCGCCGTAGTCCCGGAGCAGCGCCTCGTCCCGCGGCGATACCACGGGGCTCGCGTCGTTGCGCTTGAACATGCTGAAGCGCAGGAACCACAGCCTCGACTCCAGGTACTCGGCGAGGAGGAGCCCGGCCATGATGGAGCCGTGCGCGGCGCCCACGGAGAGCGCCGGTCTCCCGGCCTTGAGTACCGAGGCCGCCAGGGCCTTGACCTTGGCCGGCTCGGCGGCCCGCCAGGTGTACTTATCGCGTCGCGAGGTATACATGAAGCCCGCTATGCCGTCGGGCAGGTCGCGGAGGTAGGTCGCCGCCATGGCCGAGAAGCCGGCGTCCAGGCGGTAGGCCGCCCGGGCAAGGCCTATCGCGGCTCCCAGGACCCGGAAGGCCTCGGCCTCGCGCTCCTCGCCGTAGCGCCGGCCGGGCGGCGCCGCCTGGTCGACCTCGAAATATTCGGTGGGATGCAAGGGCAGGCCGAACTGCATGCAGACGGAGTAGTTCAGGGCCACGTTGACCAGGGCCGGAGCCTCGACGAAGAGTTGGGCGGCTAGCTCGCCCGCTCCCCGGGTACCGGGGGCCAGGCGGCGGAGGAGGGCCGCGGCCTCGGCCGCGCGGCCGACGCGCTCTCCGGAGGGTAGCTCGAAGTCCATGGCCGGCGGCGCCTCGTCCGCG